>DULZ01000089.1 GCA_012840125.1 Clostridia bacterium
CGCTTGACCGAACTTCGCCAAAATATTGGTAATGGCTGCAGTCAAGGTGGTCTTACCGTGGTCTACGTGTCCAATCGTACCAACGTTAACGTGGGGTTTCGTTCTTTCGAACTTTTGTTTTGCCACTGTTAATATCCTCCTTTAGCGTCCTTGTCTTTTCGCAATAATCTCGTCGGCAATATTCTTAGGCACGATATCGTAATGATCAAACTGCATCACATAATTGCCGCGCCCTTGGGTCGCTGACCTGAGGTCGGTGGCATAACCAAACATTTCTGCCAGGGGCACATATCCCCTGATCACTTGCACCCCGTACCGCGGCTCCATACCTTCAATCCGGCCGCGCCGGGCATTAATGTCACCGATCACGTCACCCATGTATTCCTCGGGCACAGTCACTTCAATCTTCATAATCGGTTCTAAGAGCACCGGCTGCGCTTTCGCGGCACCCGCCTTAAAGGCCATGGAACCGGCGACTTTAAAGGCCATTTCCGAGGAGTCCACCTCGTGATAGGAACCGTCATAAATGGTCACGCGCACATCCGTCACCGGATAGCCGGCTACCACACCGACTTGCATCGCTTCCTTGACCCCTTGTTCCACGGCCGGGATGTATTCTTTAGGCACCACACCGCCCACAATCTTGTTCACAAACTCAAAACCGGCTCCTCTTTCCAAGGGCTCAACTTCCAGCCAAACATGACCGTATTGGCCACGGCCGCCGGTCTGGCGGATGAACTTACCTTCCGCCTTGGCGGGAGCTTGAATGGTTTCCCGGTAAGCCACCTGCGGGCGGCCGATATTTGCGTCCACATGGAACTCCCGCAACAACCGGTCCACAATGATTTCCAAGTGCAGTTCTCCCATCCCGGAAATAATCGTCTGCCCGGTTTCGGGATCCGTGTGGGCTTTGAAAGTCGGGTCCTCTTCGCTGAGTTTCCCGAGGGCCAGACCCAATTTATCTTGATCTGCCCTGGTTTTCGGCTCAATGGCCACATCGATAACTGGTTCCGGAAACTCCATGGATTCTAGGAGAACAGGTTGCTTTTCATCGCATAAGGTGTCTCCGGTAGTAGTAAATTTCAAACCGACAGCTGCTGCAATTTCTCCTGCCGAAACCTTGGAGACTTCTTGACGGTGATTGGCGTGCATCAGCAGCAAGCGCCCGATACGTTCCTTTTTACCCTTGGTAGCATTATATACATAAGACCCTGCTTCCAAAGTGCCCGAATAGACACGGAAGAAAGCGAGCTTTCCTACATAGGGATCGGACATGATTTTAAAGGCCAGAGCGGCAAAGGGCTCATCATCCCCAGCGGCCCGGTGGATTTCGGCACCGGTGTCTACCTCAAAACCTTTCACCGCAGGTATATCCAGGGGGGAAGGCAGGTAATCCACCACGGCGTCCAGCAAGGGCTGCACTCCTTTATTCTTGAAGGAAGAACCGCAGAGCACCGGAATCATCTTCACTTCAATGGTAGCCCGCCGGATGGCTTTCTTGATTTCTTCCTCGGTGATTTCTTCACCGTCCAGGTACTTGACCATCAATTCTTCGTCTACTTCCGCTACCGCTTCCAAAAGCTTTTCCCTGTACTCTTCCACCAGGTCAACCATATCTGCGGGAATCTCGCTTACTTCGCTTCTGGTCCCTAAATCATCAACATAGATAACCGCTTTCCTGCTGATGAGGTCAACCACACCGCGAAAAGCATCTTCCACCCCGATGGGCAGTTGAATAGGAACGGGGTTCGCTTTCAACCGCTCGGCAATCATCCCGACCACGCGGAAAAAGTCGGCACCCACCCGGTCCATCTTGTTGATGTAGGCAATCCGGGGTACACCGTACTTGTCGGCTTGCCGCCAGACAGTCTCCGACTGGGGTTCCACGCCTCCCACGGCACAAAACACAGCAATGGCACCGTCAAGGACACGCAAGGAGCGTTCCACTTCTACCGTGAAGTCCACATGTCCTGGCGTGTCTATGAGATTGATTTGATGGTCTCTCCAAAAACAAGTTGTAGCAGCAGAAGTAATGGTGATACCGCGTTCTTGCTCCTGTACCATCCAGTCCATGGTGGCGGCACCATCGTGAACTTCTCCTATCCTATGCACTTTTCCGGTATAAAACAAGATCCTCTCGGAAGTTGTTGTTTTACCTGCGTCAATATGGGCCATAATGCCGATGTTTCTGATTTTCTCTAACGGGTATTCTCTCGCCACACTTATTCCTCCTTCTGCCACAACTTGGTTCCGGCAGTGATAATGGATCGCCGGAACCCGGCCCTAAGTTGCCGCAGTTACCAGCGATAATGAGCAAAAGCCTTGTTGGCCTCCGCCATTTTATGGGTATCTTCTCTCTTCTTCACGGCTCCACCGGTATTATTATAAGCATCAAGAATTTCTGCAGCTAATTTTTCCTGCATACTCTTGCCGCTTCTTTGCCTGGCGTAACCTACCAACCAGCGAATCGCCAAGGTTTGACGGCGTTCCGGCCGGACTTCCACCGGCACCTGGTAGTTGGCACCGCCCACCCGGCGCGCCTTAACTTCCAACACCGGCATGATGTTTTTCAGGGCCTGTTCAAAAACTTCCATAGCGGGTTTGCCGGTTTTTTGGCTCACTATATCCAGCGCACCATAGCAGATTTTTTCCGCTATGCTCTTCTTGCCGTCAAGCATGATCTGGTTGATGACCTTAGTAATAACCGTGCTTTGATAAACGGGATCCGGCAAGACTTCTCGCTTGGGAACATTTCCTCTGCGCGGCATTGTTTTCCCCCCTTTAACTATTTATTCTTCGGTCTCTTGGCTCCGTACTTGGAACGACCCTGCAGCCTGTTTTGCACACCGGCTGCATCCAATGTGCCTCTGATAATATGGTAACGGACACCTGGCAGGTCTTTTACCCGTCCGCCTCTAATGAGTACCACTGAGTGCTCTTGCAGGTTGTGCCCAATACCGGGGATATAAGCAGTTACTTCAATGCCGTTCGACAGACGAACCCTTGCTACCTTTCTCAAGGCCGAGTTAGGCTTTTTCGGGGTAGTAGTATACACCCTCGTGCACACACCCCTCTTTTGCGGGCATCCCCGTAAAGCCGGAGCGGTAGATTTGTCCGCCAGACTCTGCCTTCCTTTGCGCACCAGTTGTTGGATCGTTGGCATGTGATACACCCCCTTCCGGTCAGCAATAAAAATTCTCAAGGGCTGGCATTATTGCTAATGCCAGCCGTCTCACTTACTCCTCAATGATGGCCACTGAAGCCGCTCCCACCTGAATGCCGCTGGCTTTGCCCAATTCCGCCATCGTATCCACGGTGACCACTTCGATTAATCTTTCTTCGCACATTTTCAAAAGAGGTTCCACCACATGATCATCGGCGTCCCGGGCAACGAAAACCGCCTTCGCCGCACCTTTTTGCACCGCTTTCATGGTCTGTTTTGTACCGATGGTAATTTTCTTGGCCTGTTTGATTCTCTCCAAAGGCATACAAAACAGTCCTCCTTTGGTAATCGCACACTTGAATATAATATCATGGGCTAATAATCATGTCAAGGTTGAGCTGCCGCCTTTTCCATCTCGGCGCCGGCTGCCGGCACTTCCTCACCCTCAGCTGCATTTTCCAGTGGTTCTTCTTCAGTAATAACTTGCAGTTGGCGGTAACGACTCATGCCGGTACCGGCCGGAATCAATTTGCCGATGATCACGTTCTCTTTCAGGCCGATCAGCGGGTCCACTTTCCCTTTGATGGCAGCTTCCGTCAGGACCCTGGTGGTTTCCTGGAAGGACGCCGCCGACAGGAAAGAATCCGTGGCCAGGGAGGCTTTCGTAATCCCCAGGAGAACCGGTTTGGCTACCGCCGGTTCACCGCCTTCTTCCATGACCCGGCGGTTTTCATCTTCGAATTCAAAGGCATCGATGAGGCTGCCCGGTAAAAGCTTGGTATCCCCGGCGTCTTCCACTTTGACTTTGCGCAGCATCTGCCGCACAATCACTTCAATATGCTTGTCGTTGATGTCCACCCCTTGCATCCGGTAAACCCGCTGCACTTCTCTTAAAAGATAAGTCTGGACACCGCGGATCCCTTTCACTTTCAGCAAATCATGGGGATTAACGGAACCCTCGGTTAACTCGTCGCCGGCCTCCACCCGGTCGCCGGTATCTACTTTGAGCCGCGAACCGTACGGCACCTGGTTGACGACTTTTTCGCCATCGTCGGTAGTGATGATGATTTCCCGGCGTCCTTTATTAATGTTGACTTCCACCACACCGCTGGCTTCGGCAATAATCGCTTGGCCTTTCGGTTTCCTGGCTTCAAACAATTCCTCCACCCGCGGCAAACCTTGGGTGATGTCATCACCGGCCACACCGCCGGTGTGGAAAGTCCTCATGGTCAGCTGGGTACCGGGTTCCCCGATGGACTGGGCGGCGATAATACCCACGGCTTCGCCGATTTCCACGGAACGGCCGGTGGCCAGGTTCTTGCCGTAACACTTGGAGCAAACCCCGTAGCGGGTGCGGCAGGTGAGTACCGAGCGGATTTTCACTTCCTTGATGCCTGCCTCTTCGATGGCTCTGGCCGCTTGTTCGGAAATGGCCTTATTAGCAGGCACAATCACCTCTTGCGTTTCCGGGTGGATGATGTCCTCCGCGGCATAGCGCCCGGTGATTCTCTCCCGCAAGCTTTCGATGACTTCCTTATCATCGGTAATCTCCGTGACGATAATGCCGTCATCGGTACCGCAGTCTTCCTCCCGGACGATGACGTCCTGGGCCACGTCCACCAACCGGCGGGTTAAGTAACCGGAGTCGGCGGTTCTCAAAGCCGTATCTGCCAATCCTTTCCTGGCGCCGTGGGTGGAAATAAAGTACTCCAGAACGGTCAACCCTTCCCGGAAATTCGCTTTAATCGGCAAGTCAATGATCTTACCGGAGGGATCCGCCATTAATCCCCGCATACCGGCCAGCTGGCGGATTTGCTGGATATTACCCCGGGCGCCGGAATGAGCCATCATCATGACCGGGTTGAATTTGTCAAGGGCGTCCAGCAGGCGCTGGGTGACTTGTTCCGTGGCCTTATTCCACAGGCGAATCACCGACTGGTACCTTTCTTCATCGGTAATCAAGCCCCGGCGGTATTGTTCTTCGATTTGGTCTACCTGCTCCTCCGTCTGGGACAGGATATCCTTCTTGGCTTCCGGGATCACAATGTCAGTGATACCGATGGTAATGCCGGCCTTGGTCGAGTAATGGAAACCCAGTCGCTTGATCCCGTCCAGCATCCTTGCCGTCGCCTCTTCCCCCAACAGGTTATAGCACCTGGCGACGATCTCACCTAACTGCTTCTTCCCGATTTCATAATTTTGGAATCCCAACTCGGCCGGAATGGGGGTTTCATAATGGAAAATCAAGCGGCCCACGGTGGTTTCTACCAGTTCACCGTTCATCCTCACTTTAATCAACGCCTGCAGATCCACGCAGCCGGAATCATAAGCCAAAAATGCTTCATGATAATCCCGGAAGACCTTGCCTTCCCCTTTGGCGCCGGGCCGGACCGCGGTCAAGTAATAGGAACCCAGCACCATGTCCTGGGTCGGGGTGA
Organism: Clostridia bacterium; assembly: GCA_012840125.1. Lineage (NCBI taxonomy): Bacteria > Bacillati > Bacillota > Clostridia > Clostridia bacterium. Next base: position 5,602 of record DULZ01000089.1, read on the forward strand.
CCACCGGACGCCCGTCTTTCGGGTTCAAAATGTTGTGGGTCGACAACATCAACAGCCTGGCTTCCGCTTGGGCCTCCGCCGACAGCGGCACGTGAACAGCCATCTGGTCCCCGTCGAAGTCGGCGTTGTAAGCGGTACAGACCAGGGGGTGAATCTGCAGGGCCCGGCCTTCCACCAGTACCGGCTCGAAAGCCTGAATGCCCAGGCGGTGGAGGGTAGGCGCCCGGTTCAAAAGCACCGGATGATCCTTGATGACTTCCTCCAGTACATCCCAGACCTCGTCCCGGACCCTTTCCACCATCCGTTTCGCACTCTTGATATTGTGGGCATGGCCCTTGTCCACCAGTCTCTTCATCACAAAGGGCTTGAAGAGCTCCAGGGCCATTTCCTTCGGTAAGCCGCACTGGTCCATCTTCAGTTCCGGCCCGACCACAATCACCGACCGGCCGGAATAGTCAACCCGCTTACCCAAGAGGTTCTGGCGGAACCGCCCTTGCTTACCTTTGAGCATGTCGCTTAAGGATTTTAAGGGTCTGTTGCCGGGCCCCGTCACGGGACGACCGCGCCGCCCGTTATCGATGAGGGCGTCCACGGCTTCCTGCAGCATCCTCTTTTCATTGCGGACAATGATATCAGGTGCGCCCAGATCCAGCAGCCTTTTCAGCCGGTTATTCCGGTTAATCACCCGGCGGTAGAGATCATTTAGATCCGAGGTGGCAAACCGGCCGCCGTCCAACTGGACCATGGGACGGAGTTCCGGCGGGATCACGGGAATAACTTCCAGGATCATCCAGCTGGGATGATTCCCGGAGTTCTTGAAGGCTTCTACCACTTCTAAGCGGCGAATGGCCCTGATTTTCCTCTGCCCAGTAGCATCCTTCAGTTCCTTCCTGAGCTCGGCGCTCAGTTCATCCAGGTCCAGCTCATCCAGCAGGGCCTTGATGGCCTCAGCACCCATACCTGCCACAAAACGATTGCCGTAGCGCTCGCGGTATTCCCTGTATTCTGTTTCCGTCAGCAGCTGCTTTTTCATCAAGGGCGTTTGACCGGGATCGATGACGACATAGGACACAAAATACAGGACCTTTTCCAAGGAACGGGGAGACATATCCAAGATCAATCCCATGCGGCTGGGTATCCCCTTAAAATACCAGATGTGGGACACCGGCGCGGCCAGTTCAATGTGACCCAGCCGCTCCCGGCGCACCTTGGAGCGGGTAACCTCCACGCCACACCGGTCACAAATAATCCCTTTATATTTAATCCGCTTGTATTTACCGCAGTGACATTCCCAGTCCCGGGTGGGGCCGAAGATCCGCTCGCAAAAGAGACCGTCCCTTTCGGGCTTTAGGGTGCGGTAGTTGATGGTCTCCGGTTTTTTGACCTCACCGCTAGACCAGGCTCTGATCTGTTCAGGGGAAGCCAGACCGATCCGCATCCGGTCAAAATTACTTACGTCCAGCAACAAGCCTCTCTCCCTTCCGTTAGAATAAGTCGTCTTCGCTACCGCTTCGCCTGCTTAGTCTTCGTCATCATAGAACGGTTCGTCGAATTCATCGATTAAGCTGCTACTGTCAAAGTCCTCATCGAGAAAGTCCAGATCGCCGTCAGGTTCCAGCTCGGGAATGGCCAAGCTGTCAAAATCCTCTTCTTCCATATCCTCCTGGGGCTCGTCTTCCAACCCGTCTCCCGTTTTCCTTTCCGCCGCTTCGGAGGAGCCTTCGCCCAGGTCAAAACCTAAATCTTTGACGGCCTCGGCGACATCTTCTACCTCCTCGCGGATTTCGATCTCCTTATCCTCTTCCGATAATACTTTCACATCAAGCCCCAAGCTCTGCAGTTCTTTAATCAATACCTTGAAGGACTCGGGCACTCCCGGCTCCGGAACGTTTTCGCCCTTGACAATAGCCTCGTAAGTCTTAACCCGTCCTACCACGTCGTCGGACTTGACGGTCAGGATTTCCTGCAATGTATAAGCGGCACCGTAAGCCTCCAAGGCCCATACTTCCATCTCTCCAAAACGCTGCCCACCGAACTGGGCCTTCCCGCCTAAAGGCTGCTGGGTCACCAGGGAATAGGGGCCGGTAGAGCGGGCATGGATCTTGTCGTCCACCAGGTGCGCCAGTTTCAGCATGTACATGTAACCTACGGTCACTTCATTATCAAAGTACTCGCCAGTGCGGCCGTCCCGCAGCCTCATCTTGCCGGTGGGCTCGAAGCCTGCTTTCACCAGTGCGTCTTGAATATCCTCTTCCGAGGCGCCGTCAAACACAGGCGTGGCCACATGGATGCCCAGGGCTTTGGCGGCCAGGCCCATGTGGGTCTCCAGTACCTGTCCAATGTTCATCCGGGAAGGCACACCCAGGGGATTGAGGACAATCTCCACCGGTGTCCCATCCGGCAGGAAAGGCATATCTTCCTCCGGCAGGATCCGGGAAATAACCCCTTTGTTACCGTGCCGTCCCGCCATTTTATCGCCGACGGAAATCTTCCGCTTCTGAGCCACATAGACACGGACCAGCTGGTTCACGCCGGGAGCCAGTTCATCTCCGTTTTCCCTGGAGAAAACTTTGACATCCACAATCTTGCCGCTTTCGCCGTGGGGCACTCTGAGGGAGGTATCCCGCACCTCCCGGGCCTTCTCGCCGAAGATGGCTCGCAACAGCTTTTCCTCGGCCGTGAGTTCCGTTTCCCCCTTGGGGGTAACCTTACCCACCAGGATATCGCCGGGACGCACTTCGGCACCGACCCGGATGACACCCCGCTCATCCAAATCCTTTAAGACATCCTCGCCCACATTGGGAATATCCCGGGTGATTTCTTCCGGACCCAATTTGGTATCCCTGGCATCACATTCGTATTCTTCAATATGAATAGAAGTAAAGATATCTTCCTTCACCAGTTTTTCACTGATGAGGATGGCGTCCTCGTAGTTGTAACCTTCCCAGGTCATAAAAGCCACCAGCACGTTACGACCCAGGGCCAGTTCTCCCATGTCGGTGGAAGGACCGTCAGCGATCACGTCGCCCTTCTCCACCCGCTGTCCTTTCTTGACAATGGGTTTCTGGTTGATGCACGTTCCTTGGTTGGAACGGGCAAACTTCAGCAGTTTATATTTGTCCACCCCGCCGTCATCGGTGCGCACGACGATTTCCTTAGAAGTGACCTTTTCCACCAAGCCGGGGTTTTTCGCCAGCACCACGACACCGGAATCCCGGGCGGTTTTCCACTCCATGCCGGTACCCACCAGGGGTGCCTCAGTTTTCAAAAGGGGCACCGCCTGCCGCTGCATGTTGGCGCCCATGAGAGCCCGGTTAGCGTCATCATGTTCCAAGAAGGGAATCAAGGCCGTGGCCACGCTCCACACCTGTTTCGGGGTCACATCCATGAAATCCACTTGTTCCACAGGCACCACGATGATTTCACTGCCGTACCGGGCATTCACCCGATCCTTGATAAAACGCCCGTTTTCGTCCAGGGGAGCATTGGCTTGGGCAATCACGTATTTATCTTCTTCGTCAGCAGTTAAATACACAATTTCATCGGTCACAATGCCGGTATCCTTATCCACTTTCCGGTAAGGGGTCTCAATGAAGCCGAATTCATTGATCCTGGCATAAGTACTCAGGGAGCCGATCAAGCCGATGTTGGGACCCTCCGGTGTTTCAATGGGACACATGCGGCCGTAGTGAGAGTGGTGCACGTCCCGCACTTCGAAGCCGGCTCGTTCCCGGCTCAAACCGCCGGGACCCAAGGCACTGAGACGTCTTTTATGAGTCAGCTCCGCCAGGGGGTTTGTTTGATCCATGAACTGGGATAATTGGCTGGAACCGAAGAATTCTTTAATCGCCGCCACCACAGGTCTAATATTGATCAGCACCTGGGGCGTGATTACTTCCACATCCTGAATGGTCATCCGTTCCCGGACCACCCGTTCCATGCGGGACAACCCGATCCTGAACTGGTTCTGCAGCAGTTCGCCCACGGAACGGAGACGGCGGTTGCCTAAATGGTCTATGTCATCCGGCTCCTTCTCTCCTTTCATGAGAGCCAGGAAATATTTCAGGGCAGCGATGATGTCTTCCTTGGTCAGGTGACGAATATAATCTTTAGTGCCATCTTCATTCTCTTTAAACAGGATACCGTGCTCCAGCTTCTTGTGCAGCTTGTAACGACCCACATTACCCAGGTCGTATCTTTTCGGGTCAAAAAACAGGGTTTCCAATAAAGTCCGCGCACTTTCCACGGCCGGAGGCTCGCCGGGACGGAGGCGCTTGTAAATCTCCACCAGCGCTTCTTCTTCATTGTCGCAGCTGTCCCGTTCCAAGGTCAGCTGGATGCTGGGATCTTCATCAAATAATTCCAATATTTGGCTATTGGAGCCATACCCTAAGGCCCGTACCAAGACCGTGGCCGGTATCTTCCTGGTACGATCAATGCGGACGTAAACAATCTTGTTCACGTCACTCTCAAATTCCAACCAGGCGCCCCGGTTAGGAATGATGGTAGCACCGAATATTTTGACTCCGCTGGAATCATATTGTTCTGTATAATAAACACCGGGCGAACGAACAAGCTGGCTGACAATTACCCGTTCGGCACCGTTAATAATGAAGGTACCTTTCTCCGTCATGAGGGGAAAATCCCCCAGGAAGACCTCTTGTTCTTTCACCTCGCCGGTTTCCTTGTTAATAAGCCTTACTTTGACTTTCAACGGTGCGGAGTAGGTCATGTCTCTTTCCTTGCATTCTTCCACATCGTACTTGGGTTGGCCGAGAGAATAATCGACAAACTCCAGCACCAGATTCCCTGTGAAGTCCTGAATCGGGGAAATCTCATCGAACATTTCCTTTAATCCTTCTTCGATGAACCACCGGTAAGACTGCTTCTGGACTTCGATCAGGTTAGGCATGTCAAGAACTTCATCGATCTTGGCGTAGGACCAGCGTTCTCGCAAGCCTACTTTGACAGGATATGGCATACCTTCACCCCCGAAAGATCTGAAAATGATTCCATTTTCAAGGCAGATACAAGAATCTAAAAGCAAGGCGCAATCATGCTTGCAAAACCTCGCTCTAATCTTAAGCTGCCTTATTCTTCCTTCCTATTGTTGCCTAATTCTATCAGCTTATGCCAGTTAGCAGGTAGAATTTTCTTGCCTGAAGTGCCATTTTATAATATTAGCATGATTAGTAATGTTTGTCAACTATTTTTCTAGCCTACTTGAAAAAGCCTGTGGGGAAGACAGCTTCAGTCTTAAGACCAGGCGCTGCCGGTGCCGGCCCGGCAGCCGCACCGGATGAAGGGACCCGCCCCCCAACCGGCCGGAGCACCCGACCTAAAAGCCAGGTTAAACCCCCGGGCATCGAAGGGGAGCCGCTGAAATAATTAAAGCCCTCTCAAAGAGGGCCTCATAACTAACTTACTTCACTTCTACGGAAGCGCCGGCTTCGGTGAGCTTAGCCTTAATGGATTCAGCTTCTTCCTTGCTGACCTTTTCTTTCACCGGCTTGGGTGCGTTGTCAACCAGGTCTTTAGCTTCTTTCAGGCCTAACCCGGTGATTTCACGGACAACTTTGATCACGTTGATCTTCTTGTCACCGGCAGCAGTCAGGATGACATCGAATTCAGTTTTCTCCTCTTGAGCTTCAGGAGCGGCTGCTGCGCCTGCGGCAGGTACGGCTGCGACGGCTACCGGAGCAGCTGCGGAAACGCCAAATTCTTCTTCAAAAGCCTTCACTAATTCAGCCAGTTCCAATACGGTCATGCCTTTTACAATTTCCAGAACCTCAGCAACTTTGGACATTATGTCTACCTCCTAATATCATATACTTGGTTGTTTTTTCTTTAAGCTTCGGCTTCCGCCTTCTTCTGACGCACTGCGTCAAGTACACAAACAAAGTTTCTAAGCAACCCGTTGAGAGCACCGGCAAAACCTGCCAGCGGGGATTGCATGCCCCGGAGGACTTGCGCCAGCAATTCCTCCCTGGAGGGTAGATCTGCCAACGCTTTCACGCCGGCCGGGTCGATGACTTTACCTTCCACCACACCGGCTTTGATCTCCAAGGTCTTGAACTCCTTGGCATATTTCATCAAGATCTTCGCCGGCGCCGTCGGGTCATCCTTGCTGAAAGCAAGGGCTGTGGGGCCTTCCAGGTAGGGCTCTAACCCTTCCAGCCCGGTTTCCCTGGCTGCCAACCTGGTGAGGGTGTTTTTCAAAACCTTAAACTCCACCCCGGCTTTGCGCAAATCAGCCCGCATCTTGGTCACTTGGCCCACATTGAGACCGCGGTAATCAGTCAAAACGATGGCGGAGGAATTCTCCATTTTCTCCCTGATTTCCGCCACGATCTGTTCCTTTTTCTGCCGCTGTTTATTCAAGATTCCACCTCCTTCTCCTGTGGTACGCAACAAAAAAGCCCCTGCAGACAGGCAGAGGCTCACGGCAAAATGAGATCGCAGGAAGCGTCGATCTACATTCTCGTGCTTAACCTCGGTAGGCGGATCTCTCCTTTAAGCTGCTGCGAGCACCTACTGTCTACAGTTGAAGCAACTGACTTATGAAATTATCAGCCTAAACCGGTTACTTGCCCACTTTATTGGGGTTCACCTTAATACCGGGACCCATAGTGGCGGAGACGGCAATACTTCTCAGATATTGGCCCTTGGCTGCCGCCGGTTTGGCCTTGACCAGGGCTTCAATCAGCGTATTAAAGTTCTCCACCAATTTATCTAAATCAAAAGAAGCTTTGCCAATAGGCGCGTGCACAATGGATGTTTTATCCACCCGGAACTCAATCTTACCGGCTTTCACTTCCTGTACCGCTTTGGCTACCTCAAAGGTAACGGTACCGGTTTTCGGGTTGGGCATAAGCCCCCTGGGTCCGAGGATACGTCCCAGTTTACCCACAACACCCATCATATCAGGCGTCGCGATGGCCACATCAAAAGCCAGCCAGCCGCCTTGAATTTTTTCAACCAGTTCTTCCGCTCCTACAAAGTCGGCACCTGCTGCTTCAGCTTCCTTGGCTTTTTCTCCCTTGGCAAAAACCAACACAGTTCTGGTTTTACCCGTTCCATGGGGCAGAACCACGGTGCCCCGTACCTGCTGATCTGCATGACGGGGATCCACGCCTAATTTGACGGATACTTCAATGGTCTCATCAAAATTAGCCTTAGCTGTGGCTTTAGCCAGCTCCAATGCTTTGTCAGGGTCATAGAGCTCATAACGATCAAACAGCTTTAATGCTTCTTGGTACTTTTTCCCGCGTTTTGGCATCTATCCTAAACCTCCTTGTGGTAAAAACGGCTTTATGCCTCCCACCGTATTCCTAGACAATTTCAATACCCATGCTGCGCGCCGTACCTTCAATCATGCGCATGGCCGCTTCAATATCAGCGGCGTTAAGGTCTTGCATCTTCAACTCGGCGATTTCTCTCACCTTGTCCCTGGAGACCTTGGCCACTTTCACCCGGTTAGGTTCCCCAGAGCCACTTTCAATGCCGGCAGCCTTTTTCAGCAAAACTGCGGCCGGCGGGGTTTTAGTAATAAAGGTAAAAGAACGGTCCTCGTAAATGGTAATCTCCACAGGAATGATCATCCCGGCTTGGGATGCCGTTCTTTCGTTGAATTCCTTGCAGAAAGCCATGATGTTCACGCCATGCTGACCTAAAGCAGGTCCTACGGGAGGTGCTGGGTTAGCTTTACCTGCAGGACACTGTAATTTTACCATTGCAATTACTTTCTTGGCCACGTTTCCACCTCCTTAAAGATTAAGTAACACGCTACGAAAAACAGGCTAGAGCTTTTCTACCTGATGAAATTCCAGCTCCACCGGGGTCTCCCGGCCGAACATGGAAACTAAAACCTTAATTTTGCCTTTCTCGGGGTTGATCTCATCCACGGTGCCGATAAAATTCTCAAAAGGACCGCTGGTGACCCGCACATTTTGTCCAATTTCCACATCAATGCGCGCCTTCGGTTCTTCCATACCCATCTGCCGCAAGATCTGGGCGACTTCGGAATTATGCAAGGGAATCGGTTTAGCACCCGCCCCCACGAAACCCGTTACTCCCGGCGTATTGCGCACCACATACCAGGATTCATCGGTCAGTTTCATCTCCACCAGCACATAGCCCGGGTAGACTTTGCGCTTCGTGACCTTTTTTTTGCCGTCCTTGACCTGGATTTCGTCCACGACAGGTACTAAAATCCGGAAAATCTTATCCTCCATGTTCATGGAGGCGACGCGCTTTTCCAGATTGGTTTTTACTTTGTTTTCATAGCCCGAATAAGTATGAATCACGTACCATTGTTTATCCATAACCGGCAGGTCACCCCTTAAGAAGACCTTCCCCTTCAACTAGTCACTGTCTCTAAGACAAGACGCGAGACAGCAAGAAACTGAAGACAGAATCCACCAGCCAAATCATCAACGCCACGATCAGTACCGAAACCAGCACAACGCCGGTGTACGTAACGGTCTCTTTACGATTCGGCCAGTGCACTTTTTTCAGTTCCGACCAAACGCCGCGAAAAAACTTACCGGCTCTTTCTTGGACCTTGGCCGGTTTAGCCACGCTTTTAACGGCCATTTCCTCACATCCTTACACTTCATCCACTTACTAATATTGAGCAACCCAAGATTCCCATGCCGGGTTGTTACTTAGTCTCCCTATGCAAGGTGTGCGTCTTGCAAAAACTGCAGTACTTTCTCAACTCCAGCCGATCAGGATCATTCTTTTTATTTTTATTGGTGGTATAGTTTCTCCTTTTGCACTCGGTGCAAGCTAGAGTGACTCCAACGCGCATCTTATTGCCACCTCCACATCCAAGCCTACGGCCATCAAGTCATTACCTAGCCTACTTTAGCATAATTCACCTTCGCTGTCAATAGGAGTTGACTTTTCGCCCTAAACCGGGTCTAACGACCGGCACTGCTTAGATAAAAAAGACCGGAAACCCGGTCTTTTTTATCCTATTCGTGGATTGCACTTACAACACCGGCACCGACGGTACGACCGCCTTCACGAATAGCAAAGCGCAGTCCTTCTTCCATGGCGATAGGTGTAATCAGCTCAATGTACATCTTCACGTTATCGCCG
>DULZ01000090.1 GCA_012840125.1 Clostridia bacterium
CTGCCCGCCGGCCGCCAGGAGAGAGGAAGGTGCAGGATGAGCAAGCTGAAGCGGTTCTTTCTTTTACTGGGGCTGCTGGTGTTGATTGCCGGCATTAATGCCATCACCGGGGATGTGGATGGTCCGGGAGGTCCCGATTATCCAAGGCTCATCCGTTATCATCATAACGGGTTGGAAGGTGAATTAACGGTACTGGGACGGGATTTCCGCCTCTCCCCGGAAGCGATACAAGCCGTGGAGCGGGTAGAGACCTGGCGCGTGTACTTGGAGAGTTTCTTGGAGCGGGTGGAAGAGATCGTGGAGAAATACGGGCGGCAGGCCAGGGAAATGATGCAGGACCTCAGGGACAGCGCCGGGGAATTTCTTTTATAAGGTGAAGTAAGATGGCCGGGAACAGACAAATGGCCAAAGCCGCAGGGTTTATCATGGGCACCATGATCCTTTCCCGGCTGCTGGGCTACCTGCGGGATTTAGTCATTTATGCCAATTTCGGTCAAAGCCGCTTGACTGATGCTTATCATGCCGCTTTTTCCATACCCGATTTCCTCTACATGCTGCTGGTGGGCGGGGCGTTGAGCTCTGCCTTTATTCCTGTTTTCTCCGGGTTGCTGGCCCGGGAGAAGGAAGAGCAAGCCTGGGAAGTGGCCAGTATCGTGTTGAACTGGATCCTGATTGGCCTTCTCCTCGGTACCGTCACCGGGTGGTTTTTTACGCCCCAATTGATCCGGCTGCTGGTGCCGGGTTTTGCGGAAGAAAGCCTGGGTTTGACCGTGTACATGGCCCGTATTATGCTTTTGCAAGTGATACTGCTGTCCGTCAGCGGCCTTATCACCGGAGTCTTGCACGCCCACAAGCGGTTCCATCCCCCGGCCCTGGGTTCCGTCTTGTACAACCTGGGGATTATCGCTTTTGGTTACTGGCTGTCCCGCTCCATGGGGATTGCCGGCTTTGCCGTGGGAGTGGTGGTGGGAGCTTTGCTCCATTTATTGATCCAACTGCCGGCCCTGGCCGGGGTCAAACCCCGGTACCGGTTGTCCTGGGACCTGCACCACCCGGAGGTGGGGCAGTTGCTGAAGCTGTTCCTCCCGGTCCTTCTCGGCTTGGCGGTAATGCAGTTTAACGTGTTCATCACCCAGCATATGGCCTCCGGTTTGGACGGGGGCTTGCTCACGGCCCTGCAGACGGGGCACCGGCTGATGCAGCTGCCCGTCGGGGTGTTTGCCGTGGCCATCTCGGTGGCTGTGTTTCCTACCCTGGCGGAACATGCCGCCAAGGATGATGTAACAGCGCTGGGGCGGGACACGTCCTTGGGGCTTCGTTTTATTATTTTCCTGGCTTTGCCGGCCACCGTAGGCTTGGTGGTGCTGCGGGTACCCCTGGTGCGCCTGCTACTGCAGGTGGGGGAGTTTACCGCCCGGCATACGGAGGCGACCGCCCAGGCCCTGCTTTATTACTGCCTTGGGATCTGCGCTTATGGGGCCGTCCAGCTCCTGAGCCGGGCTTTTTACGCCCTGCGGGATACAGCCACTCCGGTGGTGGTGGGGATGCTGGCGGTGGGGCTGAACCTGGCCGGCAGTTGGTACCTCAAAGGGCCGCTGGGGCACGGCGGATTGGCCCTGGCCTATTCCCTGGCAGGTATATTTCATGGGGTAACCCTGTACTGGATCTTGCAGGGGAAGTTACAGGACAATTCTTTGGGTATTATTCTTTCATTTTGTAAGAGCCTGCTGGCTTCCCTGGTCATGGGCGTCGTGGTCCATGTCACGGCCCTGGGCGGGGAAACCTGGTTTGATGTGACCGGGAAAACCGGCCAGCTGCTGCAGGTGAGCCTGGCAGCCCTGAGCGGCGGCTTAGTTTACGGGTGGCTGGCCCGGGTGCTGGAGATGGAGGAGATGATGCTAATCCGGCGGCTCTGGCGCCAAAAATTTTCCTGACTTTTGACAGAAACTTTGTTATAATATCTTTTTAGGATAAAAAATGCACATCTTTGCGTGGGACAAGGGAGAGGTTTAGATGACCCGGAATTACCGGCAAGAAAACATTCGCAATTTTTGCATCATCGCCCATATCGATCACGGCAAGTCCACCATGGCCGATCGTTTACTGGAGTATACAGGTGCCGTTAGTCAAAGGGAAATGGAAGAACAGCTGCTGGACCAGATGGAATTGGAGCGGGAGCGGGGCATTACGATTAAATTGAAAGCGGTGCGCCTCACCTACCGGGCCAAGGATGGACAAGAATATGTTCTCAATTTGATTGACACCCCGGGTCATGTGGATTTCACTTATGAGGTATCCCGCAGCCTGGCGGCTTGTGAGGGGGCCCTCCTGATCGTGGATGCCGCTCAGGGTATTGAAGCCCAGACCCTGGCCAATGTGTACCTGGCCCTGGAACATGACTTGGAGATCATTCCCGTGATCAATAAGATAGACTTGCCCAGCGCCGACCCGGAAAGGGTTAAGCAAGAAATCGAAGAAGTGATCGGATTGGATGCGTCAGGGGCCATCCTGGCCTCGGCCAAGACAGGGCAGGGGACGGAGGAGATCCTGGAGGCCATCGTCCACCGCATTCCCCCGCCGAAAGGATCCGCGGCTGCTCCCTTAAGGGCGTTGATTTTTGATTCTCATTTTGACAGCTACAAAGGGGCCATCCCTTATGTGCGGGTGGTCGAGGGCAAGATCGCCAAGGGCATGGAGATTAAGATGATGTCCACGGGGATGACTTTTGAAGTGAATGAAGTCGGTGTGTTTACCCCGGAGATGCGGCTGATTGACAGCCTGTATCCGGGTGAGGTAGGTTTTCTCGCGGCCAGTATTAAGAATGTTTCCGATACCCGGGTGGGGGATACCATTACCAGTGCCGCGGAACCGGCCAAGGAACCTTTGCCGGGATACAAAAAGGCCGTGCCCATGGTATACTGCGGCTTGTACCCGGTGGAAACCAATGATTACGAGGACCTGAAGGAAGCCCTGGAAAAGCTGAAGCTCAATGATGCATCCCTGTATTTTGAGCCGGAAACTTCCACCGCCCTGGGCTTCGGCTTCCGGTGCGGCTTTTTGGGGCTCTTGCACATGGAAATTATCCAGGAAAGGTTGGAGCGGGAATACGGGCTGAATCTCATCACCACCGCCCCCAGCGTCGTTTACCGGGTGACCAAAACCAATGGGGAAGTGCTGCTGGTGGATAACCCGTCCCTCTTGCCGGATCCCCAGTTCATCGAAACCATCGAGGAGCCTTACGTCAAAGCTTCCATCATGGTACCCAGCGAGTTTGTGGGAGCGGTGATGGAGCTTTGCCAGGAAAAAAGAGGTACTTTCAAGAATATGGAATACATCACCACCAACCGGGTGCTGCTGACCTATGCCATGCCGTTAAGTGAAACCATTTATGATTTCTTCGACCAGTTGAAATCCCGCACCAAGGGGTATGCGTCTTTGGATTATGAAGTAACCGGCTACCAGGTGTCCCAACTGGTCAAGTTGGACATCTTGATTAACGGTGAAGTGGTTGATGCCCTGTCTTGCATCGTCCACCGGGACACAGCCTATTACCGGGGCAGGGCCTTGGTGGAGAAACTGCGGCGCATCATTCCCCGCCAGTTGTTCGAAGTGCCGATTCAAGCCGCCATCGGCAACAAGGTCATTGCCAGGGAAACGGTGAAAGCTTTGCGCAAAAATGTGCTGGATAAGTGTTACGGCGGGGACGTGACCCGGAAGAAGAAACTGTTGGAAAAACAGAAAGAAGGCAAGAAGCGGATGAAACAGCTGGGCAGCGTGGAAATCCCGCAAGAAGCATTTATGGCGGTGTTGAGTATTGACGATTAAAGGGGAATAAATCTTGACTACCGGCCTGTACATCCACATACCATTTTGTATAAGGAAATGTTATTACTGTGATTTTGTTTCCTACCCCGGCAGCCCGCCGGAAACCAGGCAGGCTTACCTGGCCGCTCTCGAGCAGGAGATGGCCTTGTACCGGCAGTTATTGCCGGTGCAGGATTTGCAGCTGGAAACCCTATACCTAGGCGGCGGCACTCCCACGTGCCTTTCTACCCAAGAGCTCAGGCGCGTCTTACAGGCCAGCCGTCTTTTTTTTCACTGGCTGCCCGGCATCGAGGTGACCGTGGAAGCAAATCCCGGCACCATTGACCGGGAAAAGATGGAGATGCTCAAAGAAGAAGGGGTGAACCGCCTGTCCGTTGGGGCCCAGTCCTTCCACCCGGCGGAGCTCCGGCGGATGGGCCGCATCCACGGGGTGGATGAGATTAGGGACACCGTACGGCTGGCCCGTGAAAGCGGCATCAACAATATCAGCTTGGATTTAATCTACGGTTTGCCGGAGCAGACCCTAAAAGACTGGCAGCAGACCCTGGAGGAAGCGCTGGCCCTGGCACCGGAACATTTATCTGCCTATGGTCTTAATATAGAACCGGGGACTCCCTGGGGTGACATGGAAGCCGCCGGGAGGTTGGCTCCTGCCGGTGAAGACACGGCCCGGGCTATGTATGACGAGGTGCGAAACCGGTGCGCCGGCCGGGGCTATCAACATTATGAAATTTCTAATTTTGCCAAGCCGGGCTATGAGTGCCGCCACAACCTGCGCTACTGGTTGATGGAACCCTACTTGGGCCTGGGAGCCGCCGCATCCTCATGCTACCGCAGCCGGAGGTGGACCAATGTCCATGACCTCAATGATTATACGACTTTGGTAAGCCGGGGCCAGGCACCGGTGGCGGAGGAGATTTACCTGGACCGGCAAAGCCGGATGGCGGAGACCGTTTTCCTGGGCTTGCGTACCTTAAAAGGGGTGTCCCTGGCCGCTTTTCAAGCAGAATTTGGTGCGGCGCTCACCGAGATATTTCCTGCCGAAGTGGAAAAACTCTTGAAAGAAAAACTGGTCATTATCGAGGATGAACATCTAAGGCTGACATCTTTTGGTTTGCCCGTTGCAAACCTGGTCTTCCAGGAATTTATCTAGGGTCTCCCCGGTCCTTTTATCTTGACAAAAGGGCCGGCAAATGATATTTTCAAGATGAAAGAATTAGCACTCAGTAAAGCAGAGTGCTAACAAAAAGGGTGAGGGCAATGCCGATGGATGAGCGCAAGAAAAAGGTGTTACTGGCCATTGTCAAGGATTTCATTTCTACCGCAGAGCCCGTTGGTTCCAGAACAATTGCCCGCAAGTATAAAATCGGTGTCAGTCCGGCCACCATTCGCAATGAAATGGCTGATTTGGAGGAAATGGGATATATCGAGCAGCCTCATACCTCTGCCGGTAGGATCCCCTCCGACAGCGGTTATCGCTATTATGTTGATTGCCTGATGGAAAAAGAGACCCTGGGAGAGGCGGAAAAGGAGTACATCAGGCAGCGTTTTTCAAAACGCATGCGCGACATGCAGGAAGTGATCAATACCAGCGCCCAGCTTTTGTCAGAGATGTCCAACTATACCTCGCTGATCATGGGGCCTTATCAAAAAACGGACCGGATCAAGCAGGTGGCGCTGCTGCCCATTGCTACGGACAAGGCATTGCTGGTGGCCGTGTCCCAGTCGAATATCGTCAGCAACTATTTAATTGACATTCCTCCCAGCCTGAGCGAGGCTGATCTGGAACGAGTTGCCCAGGTTTGGAACAGCCGGTTCAAAGGAGTGGCTGTCACGGACATCGGGCAAGAAGTCCTAAACGACATTTACCAGGAGCTCTATGCCTACCGCCGGGTGGTGCAAGCCATTGTGGAAGTACTGGCAGGCAAGAGCGGGAAAGATGCGGGACCGGTCTCTTTAAGCGGTACGCTGAAAATCCTGAACCAGCCGGAATTTAAGGACTTGGACAAAGTACGGGGCATCTTGGAGCTGTTGGAAAGTCCGGACGTGATCAAGAAAATCCTATCCGATACCCCGCAGGGAGGGTTAGCCATCAAAATCGGTTCCGAGAACCGCCTGGAAGGCATCAACGAGTGCAGTGTCGTTACCGCCACTTATGTGGTGGACGGGGAATTAATGGGCCATATCGGTATTCTCGGACCGACCCGGATGGATTACGCCAAAGTGGTGACGCTGGTGGAGGAATTCGCCCGGCAGCTGCGGGAGGCCATTCAAAAACTCTATGAATAGCTTGATGAGCATATGTTCGCAACTTGGTAGGACAGGACAGCCGGCTTTCAGGCTGTCCTGGTTTCTTGGTTTTACATAATATATGGAAGGTAGAGGGTGGTGTAAAGGGTTGGTAGAAGAGAAAGGCGTGCAAGAAGACTTGAAGCAGGTAGAACAGGAAGAAGTCTTGGCAACCGGGCAGGATGAACCGGCGGTAGATGACGCTGCAGGTGAAGCTGCCGGTGCCGCAACGGCAGGGGAAATGACCGCCCGGGAAGAGGACACAGGAGGCCAGGCGGAACCTGGCTGCCCGGAGCTGGAACAGCAGATCCGGGAGCAGCAGGAGGAAATTGAATCTCTAACCAACCGGTTGGCCAGGCTGCAGGCGGATTTTGACAACTACCGGCGCAGAACCCGGAAGGAAATGGAGGACCTCATCCGGTTTGGGTCCGAACGGGTCATTACCGCCCTGCTTCCCGTGTTAGATAACTTTGAAAGAGCTTTGCAAGCGGCGGAGAACAAGCCGGAAGTCAGCCAATTCGCCACTGGGGTGGAAATGATCTACCGCCAGTTGATGGACATATTGGCCAAGGAAGGAGTAACCGTGATTCCCACGGCCAATCAACCTTTTGATCCGGAAAAACATCATGCCGTGGCTCAAGTGGAGACCACGGAATTGGCAGATAACATGATTGTGCAGGAACTGCAAAAAGGCTATGCGCTCCATGGCAAAGTAATCCGGCCCAGTGCCGTGAGTGTCGCCAAGAACGTAGCGCAGGATTAATGCAAAGGCATCATCAGTTATTCTTATGGTGTGAAGGAGGCGTGATGCATGAGCAAAATCATCGGTATTGACCTTGGCACGACTAACTCATGTGTAGCAGTAATGGAGGGTGGTGAACCCGTCGTCATCCCAAACGCCGAAGGGGCGCGCACCACTCCTTCCGTCGTGGCGTTCACGAAAGACGGGGAACGCTTGGTGGGTCAAGTGGCCAAGCGGCAGGCCATCACCAACCCGGACAGGACCATTATCTCCATCAAACGGGAAATGGGGACTGATCATAAAGTAAGAATTGACGGTAAGGATTATACCCCGCAGGAAATCTCCGCTATGATCTTGCAAAAACTAAAAGCCGATGCCGAAGCTTACCTGGGAGAACAAGTCACCAAAGCCGTCATCACCGTGCCTGCGTACTTTACCGACAGCCAGCGGCAGGCCACCAAGGATGCCGGGCGGATTGCCGGGCTGGAAGTCTTGCGGATCATCAATGAACCGACGGCGGCAGCCCTGGCCTACGGCCTGGACAAAGAAGAAGACCAGACTATTTTGGTCTTTGACCTGGGCGGCGGTACCTTTGACGTTTCCATCCTGGAGATCGGGGACGGGGTCTTTGAAGTGAAGGCCACCAGCGGCAACAACCGGCTGGGTGGCGATGATTTCGACCAGCGGATCATTGATTATTTAGTAGCGGAGTTTAAGAAATCCCACGGGGTGGATTTGAGTAAAGACAAGATGGCCATGCAGCGGCTGAAAGAAGCCGCCGAAAAGGCCAAGATTGAGTTGTCCTCCGTTTTGAGCACGAACATCAACCTGCCTTTCATTACCGCCACCGAGGCGGGACCGCAGCACTTGGACATAACCTTGACCAGGGCCAAATTTGAAGAATTGACGGCGGACCTGGTGGATAAGACTTTGGGACCGACCAGGCAAGCGTTGGCCGATGCCGGTTTGAAGCCGGGGGATATTGACAAAGTAATCCTGGTGGGTGGATCAACCCGTATTCCGGCGGTGCAGGAAGCCATCCGGAAATACATCGGCAAGGATCCCCATAAAGGGATCAACCCCGATGAGTGTGTGGCCATTGGGGCCGCTATCCAGGCAGGCGTGCTCGGCGGCGAAGTGAAGGACGTGGTACTGGTAGACGTGACCCCGCTGTCCTTGGGTATTGAGACTTTAGGCGGGGTGTTTACGAAGCTCATTGAGCGGAATACCACCATTCCCACTTCCAAGAGCCAGATCTTTACCACTGCCGCCGATAACCAGACCAGCGTGGAAATCCACGTGTTACAAGGGGAACGGGCCATGGCCGCGGACAACAAGACCTTGGGTCGCTTCTCCTTAGACGGGATCCCGCCGGCGCCCAGGGGTATACCGCAGATTGAAGTGAAATTCGATATCGACGCCAACGGCATTGTGCACGTTTCCGCCAAGGACCTGGGTACCGGCAGGCAGCAGCAGATTACCATTAAATCTCAAACCGGTCTTACGGAAGAAGAAATCCAGCGCATGGTCAGGGAAGCGGAACAGGCGGCGGAGGAAGACCGGAAACGGAAGGAAAAAGTAGAACTCAGGAACCAGGCGGATTCTCTCCTCTATCAATCGGAGAAAACCCTGAAAGAATTCGCCGATAAAGTGGATGCAGCGGACAAAGAGAAAGTGGAAGCGGCCCAGAAAAAACTCAGAGAAGCCATCGACAAGGACGATCTGGATGCCATCAAGCAAGGCACCCAGGAACTGCAGGAAGCAGTATTTGCCGTTACCACGAAGATCTATCAACAAAACGCCCAGGGGGCCGGGCAGGGAACATCCACCGAAAATGCCGGTCAGGAAGACGTGGTCGATGCGGAGTACAAGGTAAATGACGAAGGCAAGTAAGGGCTGGAAAGAAGGGAAATAGGTTGGCCAAGAGGGATTATTATGAGATTCTCGGTGTCCCCAGGGGGGCCACCCAAGAAGAGATAAAAAAGGCATACCGTAAACTGGCCCGCAAGTATCACCCGGATGTCAATCCGGGTGATAAACAAGCGGAAGAGCGGTTCAAGGAAATCACCGAGGCTTATGAGGTGTTAAGCGACGAGCAGAAGAGGGCCCAGTATGACCAGTTCGGGCATGTAGGGGACACCGGGGCCGGTTTTGGCGGCTTTGGTGGTTTCCAGGGTACCGGTTTCGGCGGCCTGGATGATATCTTTGACATGTTTTTCGGCGGAACCGGTTTCGGCGGCGCCAAGGCCAACCGGGGACCCCAGCCCCAGCGGGGTGCCGATCTCCGCTATGATTTAACCATTGATTTCGAAGAGGCTGCTTTCGGGGTGAAGAAGAATATCTCCATCCCGCGGACGGAGACCTGCAGCACCTGCGGCGGAACGGGGGCAGCCCCCGGCACCAGTCCCAGCAAGTGCAATGTCTGCGGCGGAACCGGGGAAATTCGCACCACCCAAAACACTCCCTTTGGCCGCTTCCAAAGTATCCGCACCTGTCATCGTTGTCAAGGGACCGGGGAAATTATTACGACTCCTTGCAGCACGTGCCATGGGCAAGGGCGGGTCCGCCGCACCCGCCACATTACGATTACGGTGCCCCCCGGCGTCGATACGGGGTCCCGCTTGCGGGTAGCCGGGGAAGGAGAAGCAGGTCTGTTAGGTGGACCCCCCGGGGATTTATATGTCATAATTAAGGTAAGACCTCACAAAATATTCCAGCGCCAAGATGATGACGTCTACGTGGAAATTCCCATTTCCGTGGTGCAGGCCGCTTTGGGTGATGAGGTGGAAATTGAGACCCTGGACGGGAAAGATAGAATTCGCATTCCCGAGGGTACCCAGAACGGGGCTACCTTTACCCTTAAAGGAAAAGGTATTCCCAGGCTGCACGGTTCCGGCCGGGGCGATCAGATCGTGAAAGTACACGTGGTCGTACCCACCAACTTGAACGAGAAGCAAAAGCAGCTGCTCAAAGAATTCGGCAAGACCCTGGGCAAAACCAATTTTCAACTGAAAGACAAGAGTTTTTTTGAACGAGTAAAGGAAGCCTTCATGGGTTAGAGACAAATATTAAGAAAGGCGGTTTTCCATGAGCAATTGGCGGGAGATAACGGTAGAAACCACGGAAGAAGCGGCTGAAGCGGTAGCCAACTTATTTTATGAGGTGGGCGCCCAAGGGGTGGTGATAGAGGATCCCCGGGTGATTGCCCGTTACTTGGAGGAGAATGTTTGGGATGCTTACGAGCTGCCCTCGGAGCTTCTTGAGGCGGAAAACATCGTGATCAAAGTTTACCTGCCAGTAGACGAGCGATTGGAAGAGCGCCTGAAGCTGTTTGAAAGCAGGCTGGCCGGTTTAGAGCGCTATTTCGTATCCTGGCTGGCCAAAGTCTCCTATGCGGAAATTGCGGAAGCTGATTGGTCTTCTGCTTGGAAAACCTATTACAAACCCCAGCGGGTTGGCGAACGGGTGGTCATCAGCCCTTCCTGGGAACAATATGAAGCTCAACCCGGTGATATTGTGGTTTGGCTGGATCCGGGGATGGCATTTGGTACCGGCAGCCATCCTACCACGGCCATGCTGATCCAGCTGATGGAGAGGTACTTGGCCCCCGGCAGTGACGTGGTGGACGTGGGCACCGGGTCCGGGGTGCTGGCTATTGTGGCCGCCAAATTAGGCGCCAAATCGGTCCTGGCTTTGGATATCGATACCCTGGCCGTGGAAATTGCCGAGCAAAACGCGGCTTTAAACGCAGTGAGCAGGATCGTTTCCGTGCGGTACAACGACCTGTTGATGGGGTTGGAAGGCCGGTATCAAATGATAACGGCCAACATTACCGCTGACCCGATCCTGGCCCTGCTGCCGGATGCCCGCCGGCTGCTGGACCCGGGCGGAGTGCTGCTGGCCTCCGGCATTATCCGGCACCGGTACCGGGATATAGAGGCGAAGCTCCGTGCATTAGGCTACACCTTAGTGGAAACCTTAACGGAAGGAGAATGGGTTTCCCTGGCGGCGAGGAAGGATTGATATGGCCCATCATTTCATCGTCCCTCCTGAACAGGTGGGAGCGGGAGAAGTGATCATCACCGGCAGCGACTTGGAGCACCTGGTCCGGGTGCTGCGGCTAAAGCCCGGCGCGTTATTCACGGTAAGCGACGGGTGCGGTTCCGTATACCGCTGCCTCTTGCGCGAAATAACTAAGGATAAGGCCATCGGCACGATCCAGGAAGCCGGCCCGGGTGATTCCGAACCTCCCATCCGGCTGGCGCTGCTGCAGGGCCTGCCGAAAGGGGATAAACTGGAACTCATTATTCAAAAAGCGACGGAACTAGGCGTGGCGGAAGTGTTTCCCATTGCCATGGAACGTTCCGTGGTTAAGTTGTCCCGGGATAAGGCAGAGAACAGGGTGGTCAGGTGGCAGCGGATCGCCTTGGAAGCAGCCAAGCAGTGCCGTCGTAATCGGGCACCGGTTATTCATCCAGTGATGACCCTGGCCGGTGCCCTTGATGTGCTGCCCCCGGAAACCCGGGTGCTGGTGCCCTGGGAGGATGAAAAGGCCAGGGGTATCCGGGCCGTCTTGAACTCCCCGGCCTGCAAAGGAGCGGGTAGCATTGCCCTGGTGATCGGGCCGGAGGGGGGCATGACCGGGGCGGAAGTGCAGCTGGCCGCGGAGCGGGGGGCGATGTCTGTGTCCCTGGGCCGGCGGATCCTCAGGACCGAAACCGCGGCCATCGCCGCTTTAGCTCTCATCATGTACGAATTAGGAGATCTGGGAGGCAGAGGGATTGACGGTTAAGCGAGTGGCTATTCACACCCTAGGGTGTAAAGTAAACCAAAACGAGGCCGAGGCCATGGCCGGGCTTTTCCGGGAAGCCGGCTACCAGGTGGTGGATTTTGACGGGGAAGCGGATGTGTACGTGATCCATACCTGCACCGTGACGCACCTGGGAGACCGCAAGTCCCGGCAGGTAATTCGCCGGGCGGTGCGGCAAAACCCGGAAGCGGTGGTCGTGGTTTCGGGCTGCTATGCCCAGGTGGCCCCCGGCGAGGTGATGGAGATCCCCGGGGTTGACCTGGTGATCGGTACCCAGCACCGGGCCAGGATTGTGGAATTAGCGGAACAAGTCATGCGGGAACGGCAGCCGCTGAACGCCGTCCAGGATATTTTGAGAGTGCAAGAATTTGAGGAGCTGCCCGTGGCGGAAACCGGCCGGGTGCGGGCCTTCATGAAGATCCAGGAAGGCTGCCAGAACTTCTGCACCTACTGCATTATTCCCTTTGCCAGGGGTCCCGTGCGCAGCCGCCGGCCCGAAAAAGTCTTAGAAGAGGCTCAGCGCCTGGTTAACAACGGTTACAAAGAAATTGTGCTGACCGGCATTTGCACCGGAGCCTACGGCCGGGATTTGGGTGAGGGGATTGATCTCAACCGTCTCCTTTTACGGCTAAAGGAAATACCGGGGCTGTTGCGGATCCGGATTAGTTCCCTGGATCCCAATGATTTTACCCCGGATTTAATCGATACCCTAACCGGTGACCCCGTGTTTTGTCCCCACCTGCATATTTCGCTGCAAAGCGGCAATGATAAGGTTCTGAAGGACATGCGGCGGCAGTACACCACCGCCTATTTTGCCCGTTTGCTGCAGGCCTTGCGGTCCAGGCGCCCGCGGATAGCCGTCACCACCGACATCATGGTAGGTTTCCCCGGGGAAACGGAGGCGGAGCACGAAAGTTCCCTGGCCTTTGTGGAGAAGATGGAGCTGGCCGGGTTGCATGTATTCAAGTATTCCCAGCGCAAGGGCACCAAGGCTTATCATTTTCCCGGGCAAGTTCCTTACCAGGTGAAAGAAAAAAGAAGTCATGATTTCCTGGCCCTGGATAAGAAACTCAGGGACGCATATGCTAGATCTTTCTTAGGAGAGACCCTGGCGGTACTGGTGGAAACAGGTGTGGACGGGGGATGCTGGGAAGGGCATACCGGGAATTACCTCAAAGTGCGTTTTCCCGCCGCGGCGGACTTGCGGGGACAAATGGTGCAGGTCCGGTTGGAGGAAGCGGTGGAGGACTTTATTATGGGAAGTTTAGTCTAACCTTGCAGGAACCAGGCTGAAACCGCCGAATTAATTCTTATTGTTCTGGTTGTACACTGGCCGGTAGTTAAAGGGGGTGTAGGAATGTCCGATTGCATTTTCTGCCGTATTGCCAAGAAGGAATTGCCGTCGGAGATCGTCTACGAAGATGAGCAAGTGATCGCTTTTAAAGACATTAATCCGGTAGCACCTGTGCATATCCTCATTATCCCAAAAAGACATATTCCCGACATGACTGCGGTGACCGAAGCTGATTTAGGCATCATCGGCGCCATCCACATGGCGGCCATTAAAATTGCCAAGGACCTGGGCATTGACCAGTCCGGTTTCCGCCTGGTGAACAACTGCAAAGACGACGGCGGCCAGGTGGTGTACCACCTGCATTATCATCTCCTGGGCGGGCGGAAGTTAGGCGTGAGACTCTAATCTTGACGCATTTTTCGCTATATAGTATAATTTATTCTGTGTTTTTTTGTGCAGATCTCCAGTAGTCCCGGCTGCAGACGCTCCCACGTTTGCTCGGCTTGGATGGTTGGTGTCGGAGGGAGGGAGATGGAGCTGTGAGTGAAGTACGTGTCGGCAAAAATGAGACTTTAGATTCCGCTCTACGCCGTTTTAAGCGTTCCTGCCAAAGGGCTGGCGTGCTGGCTGAAGCAAGAAAACGTGAACACTACGAAAAACCCAGTGTGAGAAGGAAAAAGAAATCTGAAGCTGCCAGAAAGCGTCGTTGGAAGTAGAAGGAGTTCCCTTCCAGCCAACCAGATGGATGCAGCCTTTTTGCGTGTAGTTTGTTTTGCTTGTGAAGACAAAGTCTGGTATGATAGATACCAGGCTTTTCGTTTTTCTGGCGCATTTTTCCCTTTTTGAAGGACCGGGGATTATGATATATTTAATTTGAGTTAAGTGACCCGCGGGTCATGAGCAGCAAAACAGGAGGGTAGCCATGAAGCAAAAAGGGGTTATATTGCTTGTACTAATCGCATTGCTTTTGACGGTGCTCCCGGTAGGAGGCGCCTGGGGCAGGGGAGAAACAGTTTATGTGGTACCGATCGAAGGAACCATCGAAAAAGGCTTGACGGAGATGCTGAGAAACGCCCTCCAGGAAGCCGGGGATGCCGGGGCAAGTTTAATCGTATTACAAATCGACACCCCTGGCGGATTTGTGGATGCCGCCCAAAACATCGAAAAACTGATCCAAAACCAGGAAATCCCTGTGGTTGCTTATGTTACCGGCGGTGCCCTGTCGGCAGGAGCCTTGATTGCTTTCAGTGCCGACCAGTTATATATGGCTCCGGGAACGACCATCGGGGCGGCGGAACCCAGGATTGGGACCGAAAAAGCCGATGAAAAAACCGTTTCCGCCTGGTCCGCGCGGCTGGCCGCCCAGGCAGCACGGGCGGCGGAGGAGAACGGCCGGGATCCGGAACGGGCGGCGGAATTGGCCCGGGCCATGGTGGAGTCGGATTTGGAAATTCCCGGTGTAGTGGAGAAAGGAAAGCTGCTTACGTTGACGGATAAGCAGGCTTATGAGTGGGGCCTCAGTGACGGTATCGTCTCGTCCTTAAATGACCTGCTCGCCCAAAAAGGGTTTGAGCAGCCGGTAATGGTCAGTTACCAGGCCAGTTTGGCGGAACGGCTGGCCAGGTGGGCTACCAGTCCTTATGTGATGCCGGTCCTGCTCATGCTCGGGATTGGCGGGTTGATTGTGGAGGTTTTCACCGTGGGCTTCGGTGTCCCGGGCACCATCGGGGTGGCTGCTTTAATCTTGTACTTCGGCGGCAGCTACATCACCGGGATGTCCGGCTGGGAGGCAATTCTTTTGTTCCTCCTGGGTATAATTCTACTAGCGGTGGAAGTATTATTGCTGCCGGGCTTCGGAGCGGCCGGTATCGCCGGGATCGGTGCTCTGGTCATCAGCATCATCATGGCGGCACCGAGCCTGGAGCAGGCCGTGATGTCCCTGGTGCTGTCCCTTTTAGGTACTGTTGCTTTTCTGGTGTTGAGTATCAAATTCCTGCCTACCCGCCGCGTTTGGCAAAAGCTGGTTCTGGCGGTGAAGCAGCAAAATGAAAGCGGGTATGTGGCACCGGAAGTCTCCCTCCAGCGCTTGCTCGGTGCGGAAGGGGTGACCCTGACGGTATTGAGGCCGGCGGGAACGGCGGAAATCAACGGGGAAAGGGTTGACGTAGTGGCGGAAGGGAGCTATATTTCCAGCCAAACCCCCATCAAGGTGGTGAAAGTGGAAGGTACCAGGGTGGTCGTCCGGGAGAAAAAAGAAGAGTAAGAATCTAAATGACTTAAGCTGAAGGAGGTAGTTGTATTGTTAGCCAGTTTGATTATTCTTGTGCTTGTTCTCATCGGTATCCTATTCTTATTCAGCTTCATTCCGGTGGGACTGTGGATTTCCGCGCTGGCGGCCGGTGTAAGGATCGGCATTTTTACCCTGGTGGGAATGCGGCTGAGGCGCGTACCGCCCCATAAGATCGTGGGACCCCTGATTAAGGCCGATAAAGCGGGACTGGACGTGAGTTCCGATAAGCTGGAGGCCCATTACCTGGCCGGCGGTAACGTGGACCGGGTGGTGGATGCCTTGATTGCAGCGGCCCGGGCCAATATCCCCCTGCCGTTTGAAAGAGCCGCCGCCATTGACCTAGCCGGGCGGAACGTGCTGGAAGCGGTGCAGATGAGCGTGAATCCCAAGGTTATCGAAACCCCGGTGGTCTCGGCGGTGGCGAAAGACGGCATCGAAGTGAAGGTCATGGCCCGGGTGACCGTCCGGGCGAACATTGATCGCTTGGTAGGCGGCGCCGGCGAAGAGACCATCATCGCCAGGGTCGGCGAGGGGATCGTCACGACGGTGGGTTCCTCCGAAAGCCACAAGCAGGTATTGGAAAACCCGGATGCCATCTCCAAGACGGTCTTGGAGAAAGGATTGGACTCCGGTACGGCTTTTGAGATTCTTTCCATTGATATCGCAGACGTAGATGTGGGCAGGAATATCGGTGCCCAGCTGCAGACGGATCAGGCTGAAGCGGACAAGAGAATTGCCCAGGCCAAGGCGGAAGAAAGAAGAGCCATGGCGGTAGCTAGGGAACAGGAGATGAAGGCTTTCGTACAAGAAATGCGGGCCAAAGTGGTGGAAGCGGAGGCGGCAGTGCCCCTGGCGCTGGCCGATGCTTTGCGCTCAGGCAAAATCGGCGTCATGGATTACTATAACCTGCAGAATATCCTGGCCGATACCCAAATGCGGGAAGCCATCAGCAAAATGGGCGGGGACAAAGGTGAAACGATAAATGGCGATCATAAAATCAAGTAGCTTTAAGACCCTGTGGTTGGGGGTGGTACCGTGGATTGGATAGGCCTCGTCATCTTTATTTTGGTCATGGTGTTTAAGGCACTGGGAGAAAGTGAGAAGCAAAAAAAACAGCGGGAGGCCAGGCAGCGGCAGAAGCCGCCCGCCGGTCCCACCACCAAACGGGTCCCGGCACCTCCTCCGGTGGAGGCCCCTCGCCCGGTGGCAAAACGGGAATTGGATTTGCCTCCTGTCTTTCCTTTTCCCTTGTTTGAACTATTCGAGGAAGACGAGGACGATGAGCCGGAGGACCGGGAAATAGTCAAGGAAGCAGTTAGAGAGGTGTTCCAGGACGCGCCGGCGGCTGCGGCTTTCGCCCAGCCTGTAATGCCTGAAGAACCGGCTAAACCGGCGTCAACAACCACGGCAGGGCCGCGGCGGGCAGCTCCGGAGCCGGTGCTGCCGGGGCTGCAGCTCAGCCGGGCGGCAGAAGGTGTGGTCTGGGCGGAAATACTGGGGCCTCCCCGGGCCCTGCGCCCTTTCCGGCGATAAACGAGGACAGGGGGAAGAGACAATGTCTCTTCCCCCTGTCGTTACCTGAGGCACCGGTTAACCGTAGATGCCTTCGATGTATTCCCTGGTTCTCCGGTCGCCGGGATCGGAAAAGATCTTTTCCGTCCGGTCGTATTCAACTAGCTCCCCGTCCAGTAGAAAGGCGGTGTAGTGAGAGATCCTTTTCGCCTGGGCCAGATTGTGGGTGACGATGACGATGGTGTAATCCCGGGCCAGTGTTTGCAGCATTTGTTCGATATTGGCCGTGTTCCGGACATCCAGGGCTGAACACGGCTCATCCATAAGCAGTACTTCCGGGTCCACCGTCAAGGCCCTGGCGATACAGAGCCGCTGCTGCTGCCCTCCTGACAGCTTGAGGGCGGAAGCGTGCAAGTTGTGTTTCACCTCTTCGTACAGTCCCGTCACCTTTAGTTTCGTTTCCACGATTTCTTTCAGTCTTTGTTTATCCTTGATCCCGTAATAGACCGGTGCGTAGGTGAGATTCTTGTAAATGGACATAGGGAACGGGGCAGGTTTTTGAAAGACAATACCGATCTGCCGCCTGACTTCTTCCACCGGATAAGAGGACAGGTCCTTTCCCTTGAAGAGTATTTGCCCTTCCGCCCGGCCGCCGTATTCTCCCAGCATCCTATTGAGGGCCAGCAGTAAAGTGGATTTGCCGCAACCTGAGGGACCGATGACGGCGGTAATGGTATTCTTCTCAATGCCCATGGTGATACCGTGCAGCACCTGCCGGTCGCCGTAATAAGCCTTCAAGTCACGTAGTTCAAGGACCTTCATCTACCTCACTTCCCTTTGCCGCAGAGTTAAAATAACGGAAACGATGTTAATGGCAAAAACCAGCGTGATCAGTACCAGTGCGGTGGCATAGGCCTTTTCCAAGGAAACGCCTTCATTGGTCAGGATATACAGGTGAAAAGGCAGGGCCATTACCGGGGCCAGTAAGGAATCGGGAACAGGCGCAAAGATGACGGCGCCGGTCAGGATGATGGGGGCCGCCGCTCCCATGGCAAAACCCCCGGCCAGGGTAACGGCGGAGACGATATCGCCCAGGCAGATAGGCAAGATGAGTTTAAATAAGGTGTAGGTTTTGGAAACCCCCAAAGCATAAGAAGAAACGATCAGGTGATGCCCCGCTTCTCTCAAAGTCTTTTCCACCCGCACTTCAATAAAGGGAAAGATCATAATGCCCAGGGTGATACCTGCTGCTAATAAGGACCGGCCCAAGTTGAGATTAACCACCAGCAAGGAGTAGCCGAAGAGACCGATTACGATGGAAGGGATGCCCGCCAGGCATTGGATCACCATGTGAGCTAGGGCCTCAATGCGCTGGGACTGGCAGTAAAAAACCAGGTAAACGGCCGTACTTAAGGCCAGTATACCGGCAAAGGTACAGGCCACCACAAACAAAGCCAGGCTGCCGGCAATGGCCGGGAAAATGCCCCCTTCCGTTCCCAAGGGGATGCCTTTGGGGCCGGACAAGATAAAATCCAAGCTGACGGAAGGAATACCGTGCTTGAAGATGTAACCGAAGATGAACACTAAAGTTACCAAAACCGCGGCAGTACTGGCCAGCAGCCATCCTTTAAATAGAAGTTCTTTCAACTTTTCCGTCATGAACTCAGCCTCACTTTTCAACCGGCTATGCTTTTTCTCACCAGGTACAGCATGAAATTGATCAAGAGGAGCAAGACCATTAAGACAAACCCGGCTGCGTACAGGGCATGATAGTGGAGGCTTCCTACGGCCGCCATGCCCATTTCTAAAGCAATGAGGGAGGGAATAGTCTGGCATTTGCCCAGCAGTTTAGGGGTAATGGGAGCATTGCCGATGACCATCATTACTGCCATGGTTTCACCCATGGCTCGTCCCAGCGCCAGGATGGCCCCGGCCAGGATAGCTCTCCTGCTTTCCGGCAGAACTACTTTTCTCAGGAAATAACTCTTCGGTACGCCCAGGGCATGGGAATAAGGGGCGTGAAGTTGGTAAACCCGTGTCATCGATTCCTGGCAAGTGGAAATGACATAAGGCAGTACCATCACCGCCAGCAGGATGCCCCCTGCCAGCACCGATTCCCCGGCGGACATGGACAAGCGGTTTTCCAGGAATTTGACCAGTACTAAAAGGCCGATGAAACCGTAGACTACCGAAGGAATACTGGCCAGGATGTCGATGACGCCCCGGATCAGCCTGCTGAACTGCCCACCGGTATAGCCGGCCAGCAGGAGCCCGGTGCCAATCCCGATGGGTAAAGCCATCACCAGGGCAATAAGAGACACGTACAGGGTGCCCAGGATAATGTTCCCGATAGACAGGTTTTCCGGGGAGTACAAGGGATTCCAAGTGGTGCCGGTAATAAATTTGATGATTGATACCTGCCGGAAGAACACCAGGCTTTCTTTAAAGATAAAGATAATGGCAAAGGCCAGCAGTAATAAAGAAAAAAGGGTCAGAAGTTTGATGACCCTTTCCCAAAGCCTGTCCCACAGCTTGAACATCACGCATCACTCCGGTGATCGGTGCAGGGGATGAACCCCTGCACTTTTTATCTTACAGGAATGAAACCCATTTCTTCAATCACGGCGGCCCCGGCATCAGACTTGATGACCTTGATGAAAGCTTCTTGCTCCGGAGTTAAAGCCCCCTTCTTGACCACAATCAGCGGCCTGGAAATCTTATAGGAGCCGTTAATAATATTTTCTTCCGTCGGTTCCACCCCGTCAACTTTCAAAGGAATTAATTTGCCCAGGTTCTGGTTCACCATCCCGAAAGAGGCGTAACCAATGGCGTCCTTGTTTTCAATGATCTTCGCGACTAAGGCCCCCATGGAAGGAGCTTGGATGGCGTCGGCTCTCACCTGGGTATCCCCCATGATGGCATTTTGGAAGACTTCATGGGCGCCGCCGCCTAAATCCCTGGTGACCACTACGATTTCATGGTGCGGCAGGCTGGCGTCCAGTTCATCCCAGTACTTGTACTCGCCGGAGAAAATTTTCCTCAGTTCTTCGCTGGTCAAGTTATCTTTAATGGTCAAAATGGGGTTCTCCGGATTGACGGAAATAGTCAAAGCGTCGATGCCCAGTTTAAACTCGTTGGCATCACCCATTTTTTCCCGTTCTTCCGCTTTAATCTCCCTAGCCAGCATCCCGAAGTCAGCGGTGCCGTCCAGGACTGCTTTCACGCCCGCACCGGATCCACCGGCGGAAACATAGATAGCAATGTTTTCGGCCGGGAAACTGGGATCCACTTTATCCCAAGTGGTGTTCTCCTCGATGAAGTTGGTGGCAATGGCGGAAATGACCGGGGCTAAAGTGGAGGAACCATTGAAGGTGATCTGGGCCTTGAAGCCGGCCGCCGGTTCTTCCCCTGCGCCGCCGTCACCGGCCGGCGGCGTGTTGGCCGCCTGGTTGTTGGAGCAGCCGGTCAAGGCTAGGGCCAACACCAGCAAAAGACTTAAGAAAATAGTCACAAACCGTTTCATAAAAAAAGACCCCCTTCGCTGCGTGCTGCGTTGTACTTTCCAGCTTAATTCTACGCCGGTTCGACCAGTTTGACCAATAGATTATTCCTTTACTATCGCACCCGGTGATAAAGAACCTTTATCGGCACCCGGCGGTTTAGGCGGGAGTCGTAGGCAGGATTTTACCGGGGAACGGGTCTGAAGGCTTGGCCGCCGGCATAAGAATGTAAAGGAGAGGAGGCTTGTGTCCATGGCCAAAAAGAAAAGCCGGGTCGCCCAGAAGACGCGGCAGCTGCAGGAACAGGTGGTAGACCTGCTGGAAATGCCCCAGGACGTGCTGCTGGACTTGCCCAAACTCACCATGACCGGCCGGCAAAAACTGCTGCTGGAAAACCACCGGGGCATCATCGAGTACGGCCTCACGAGAGTGCGCGTAAAAACCACCGCCGGCCAGCTCACCATTTTGGGAGAAGAGCTTTTATTAAAGAACCTGAAACCCGGCGAGATGCTGGTGGAAGGAAAAATTTCCTCCGTCACCATTGAAGATTGAGGTGAAACCAAGTGCAGCTGCGACAGTGGCCTTTATACTGGAAAGGATATGTAGTCATCCTGGTGGAAGGTAAAGCACCGGAGAAATTCATCAATTTATGCATGGTAAAGGGTATTCAATTGTGGGATATCGTGCCCCTGGGTAAGGAACGCTTCTTGGCCAAAGTAGCCGTTTCCCAGGTGAAACCATTAAGGGCCGTGGCCCGCGCCACCAAAGCTCGCTTTCGCATCCGGCAAAAGGCCGGTGTTCCTTTTGCCATGCGGAAACTGCGGCGGTACAAAGCTTTTCTGTCCGGGGCGGTGCTGTTTATCGCCCTGCTCTACTGGCTTTCCTCCATGATCTGGTTTATCGATTATTCCAGTCCGGAAGAACTGCAGGAACTGGATCCCCAAGCAGTCCTTGATGCCGCCTACGAACTGGGACTTAAACCCGGTGTCTTTAAGCATTCCCTGGACACTAAAGAAATCGAAAAAGCACTGCAGGTCCGGATTCCCCGGTTGGCCTGGGCGGGTATCGAGATTCAAGGCACCAGGGCCGTTATCCGGATTGTGGAAAAAAAGCTGCCCAGCAGCGAAATGCTGGACGAGCGCCGGCCGGGTCACCTGGTGGCCGTCAAGGAAGGCGTCATCAGCGAGCTGCTGGTCATCGACGGCCGGCCCATGGTCCAAGTGGGCGATACCGTCACCGCCGGCCAGGTATTGATTTCCGGCATTGTCACCCCGGATTATGCCGCCGATCCCCAAGGTACCGGCGGCGGGCGGCCCCGGCTGGTGCGGGCCAGGGGCATGGTTCGGGCCAGGGTATGGTATGAAGGCCGGGCAGAAGTGCCTTTAGTGGAGACAGGGGAAAGGTATACGGGCAAGGAAGCAACCACCGTGAAGCTGGCGGTGCTGGACCGGGAAATCATCCTCAAAGGACCGGCGGGACCGCCTTTTACCCATTATCACCGGAAAGAAATGAGCCATCAATTAGTACCCTGGAGGAATTGGCAAGGGCCTGTCGAATTAATAACAACGACTTACCTGGAAGTGGAGCCTTTCCGCCGGGAAATCGGCGCGGCAGAGGCTCGGGCGCTGGCTTTGGCACAAGCGCTGGAAGAAGTGGAAAGCCAACTGCCGGCCAATTGCCGGCCGGTGGACCGGAGTGAGCAGGTTGAGGAGGGGACTGGCGGTTCGGTGCGGGTGAAAGTTGTCGTGGAAGCCATCGAAGAAATTGCCCAGTTTCAACCTCTCACCTAGCGGGTGTGCCCGGCTAGGTTTCACTTTATGCCAGGGTGGTTACAATAGGAATGGACAATCATAAATACCGGCTTAAGGAGGAATAATTATTGTCACAGTACCGGGAGGTACGCTTCACTGTGGGCACAAACGGTGAGGCTCTTAATGTTTTTGGCATCGGAGATGAAAACCTGCGGTATATTGAAAGCCAAACGAAGGTGAAGATTGTCGCCAGGGGCAATGAAGTAGTCATTACCGGGGAAGACGCAGGGGTGGAACTCACGAAGAAACTGCTGCAAGAACTGGTAGCCTTTGCGCAAGACGGCAGTCACATTGATGTGGGAACGGTGAATTACGTGCTGAACATGTTGTCGTCGCAGGATGAGGAGCCAAAAGAGCCTTTAGCCGATGCCTTGTCTGACGTCATTTATGTTACACCCAGGGGCAAGAAAATCCGGCCCAAGACTCTGGGCCAGAAAAATTATATTCAGGCCATTAAGAATTATGATATTGTCTTCGGTATCGGACCGGCCGGCACCGGGAAGACCTACCTGGCGGTGATTATGGCCGTCAATGCCCTTAAGAACAAGGAAGTGAGCCGGATCATCCTCACCAGGCCGGCGGTGGAGGCAGGAGAGAAACTGGGATTCTTGCCCGGTGATTTGCAGGAAAAAGTCAACCCTTACTTGCGCCCGCTTTATGACAGCCTGTATGACGCTTTAGGGATGGACAAAGTGGAAAAGTACTTGGAACGAACCGTGATTGAGATCGCTCCCCTGGCCTATATGCGGGGGCGCACCCTGGATGACGCCTTCATCATTCTTGACGAGGCGCAAAACACTACCCCGGAACAGATGAAAATGTTTCTTACCCGCATCGGTTTTGATTCCAAAGCCGTTATTACCGGGGACGTGACTCAGGTGGACTTGCCTAAAGGCCAGTACTCCGGTTTGGTGGAAGCCCAGGAGGTCCTCAAAGGGCTGAAGGGCATCTCATTTCAATACTTGACGGAAGCGGATGTGGTGAGGCATCCCCTGGTGCAGGAAATCATTAAAGCCTATGAGCAGTTTGCACAGGGCAAAGCCGCGCATCGCCAGGAAAAGTCCTAGCGGTGAAAAGGGATTGGGAGGGGGAAAGCCCCATGGCAAAATGGTTTGAACAGCATGTTAGCGTCATTTTCAGGAAAGTATTTTCCAGCCTCAACGCCCGCCTCATTATCATGGGTGTGATTTTTTATGCTTGTTCTTTGATCATCCTGGGCATCAGCTTTATGCCCAAGGAGTTGGACATCCGGGAAGACCAGCCCAGCCCCCGGGATGTTTTTGCACCCCAGGGTATAGTCTATGAAAGTGAAGTCTTAACGGAGGCCGCCCGGGAGGAAGCGGCCCGGGCCGTGAAGCCCGTCTACAAGCTGGATACGGATGTACTGCCTGAATTGGTCGCCGGTGTGCGGGGCGTGTTTCAGGAGGTGCGGCGGATTCGCGGCTTAGAGGATATCGCGGATGATGAACGGCTGGCCATGCTGAGGGAGGCAGGTATCGATTTGCCGGAGGGGAATTTAACGGCCCTCCTCCGGGCGGAGGCGGAAACTGTCGATACCCTGGAGCGGGAGCTTGTCGCCCTGTTAAATGATGCCTTCAGCAAGGGAGTGCAGCAAGGAGCCCTGGCGGAAACCCGGGACCGCCTGCTGGAACAAGCCATGGAACTGGAAAATGTGCCGGAAAGGTTAAGGCCGGTGGGGGCTATGATCCTGGAAGGATTGGAGCTCAAGCCGAATTTCTTTATTGACACTGTGCTCACCGCCCAGGAAAGGCAGCAGGCCAGGGAATCCGTCGCCCCCGTGCAGGTGCGTATCAGGCAGAATGAAAAGATTGTCGGTATAGGTGACGTGGTCACCGCCGCCGATATCGAAGCCCTCCAGAAATTAGGGCTCCTTCGTTCCCGTGCTTCTTACACCAGCCTGTTCGGCCTCGCTTTGGTGCTGGCAATTGCTTTCGTCCTGCTGCTGTTTTTCCTCTACCAGTACCGCCGCCAGATCCTGACTACGGACAATCACTTCATCCTGCTGGGACTGCTGGTGATTATCGGGTTCGGCTTAATCCGGGGTATCAGCGCCATCAATATCGGCGGCAGCGCGGAGATCGTGCAGCTGGTGGCTTATCTGATTCCCCTGGCCGGGGTTTCCATGCTGGTAGCCATCTTGTTTGACCCGAAGCTGGCTCTTTTCCTGTCGGCGATCCTGGCCATTATTACGGGCATTATTTCCGACAACCAGCTCCAGTATGCGGTCAGTGCCTTTGTGAGTTCCGTCAGCGGGGTATACAGCGTATCCCGGGTCAGCCAGAGGGCGGACCTGGCCAAGGCCAGCCTGTATATCATGATGGCCAACGTGGTAACCATCCTGGCTCTGGGCATGCTGTTGAATTACAACCTCCCCATGTTCTCGGTGGCCCTGCCCCTGGGGATTTTCAACGGCGTGCTGTCTTCCGTGCTGACCATCGGTTCGCTGCCTTTTTTGGAGACCACTTTTGGCATTACTACTTCCTTGCGGCTGCTGGAAATGTCCAATCCGAACCAACCCCTTTTGAAGAGGCTGCTGTTGGAAGCACCCGGGACTTATCACCACAGCATCCTGGTGGGTAATCTGGCTGAGGCGGCTGCCGATGCGGTGAAAGCGGATTCCCTGTTGGCCCGGGTGGGTGCGTATTACCACGACATCGGCAAATTAAAACGACCCTATTTTTTTATTGAAAACCAGCTCACGGCGGAGAACCCCCATGACAAGTTGTCGCCCACCTTGAGCAACTTGATCATCATGAGCCACGTGAAAGACGGTTTGGAGCTGGCTAAAGAACACCAACTGCCGCAGGTGATCAGGGACATGATTGTCCAGCATCACGGCACCAGTTTGATTTCCTTTTTCTACAACAAGGCCGTGAACCAGGCCCAAGAAGGCCGGCACGATCCTGTTTCCGAGGATGATTTCCGCTACGAAGGGCCGAAGCCGCAAACGAAAGAGGCGGCCATCGTGATGCTGGCGGATTCCGTGGAAGCCGCCGTCCGCTCCATTCAAAAATCCAACCCGGGGCGAGTAGAAGCGATGGTGAGGAAAGTGATTAAGGAAAAACTGGCGGACGGCCAGCTGGAGGAGTGCGAGCTGACTTTTAAGGAGCTGGATATTATTGCCCAGGCTTTCGTCCGGGTGTTGAGCGGCTTTTTCCATTCCCGCATTGAATATCCGGACCAGGTGCTCAAGGAAATAGAAAGGAGAAAGCGGGATGCCAATCTCAATCATAAACCGGCAGGATAAGCTGCCGGTCACCGGGGAACTGGAGGAAATGATCCTTAAGGTGGCCCAGCTGGTCCTGGATAAGGAACAGGTCGACCCGGCCTGGGAAGTGTCCGTCGTCCTGGTGGATGACGAGCAGATTAGGGAGCTGAACCGGGATTTCCGCCGGGTGGACAGGGCGACGGATGTCTTGTCTTTTGCCTACCGGGAGGAGCAAGAAGAAGAACCGGACGTGGTGGACCCGGCGGCGGAAGAAGATGTCCTGGGGGATATCGTCATTTCTTTGGAAAGAGCCCGGGCCCAGGCGGAAGAGTACGGCCATGCTTTTGCCAGGGAAGTGGGTTTTCTGGTGGTCCACGGTATGTATCACTTGCTGGGGTACGATCACATGAGCCCGGAGGACGAGGCCGTGATGCGCGCCAAAGAAGAGGCAGTGCTGCAGGAGTTAGGGCTGGTGAGGCGGTAAAGTGGCCGGTGACGCAAGCAATAACCTGTGGAAGGCATTTGGCTATGCCTGGGCAGGCCTCCGCTGGGCCTTAGCCCGCGAACGGAACCTGCGCATCCATGCAGCGGCGGCACTGGCGGTGCTGGCGGCAGGTTTCCTGTTTGGTTTGAACGGCCTTGAATGGGCGGTTATTTCTTTAACCGTCTTTTTCGTCCTGGCGGCGGAACTGTTCAACACCGCGCTGGAACAAGTAGTTGATCTGACGGTGGGCGACCGGTATCATCCGCTGGCGAAAATCGCCAAGGAT
Source organism: Clostridia bacterium (assembly GCA_012840125.1). Lineage (NCBI taxonomy): Bacteria > Bacillati > Bacillota > Clostridia > Clostridia bacterium. The sequence goes on from DULZ01000090.1 coordinate 26,073, forward strand.
GCGGCCGCCGGGGCGGTACTGTTAGCGGCCCTCAACGCTGTGATTGTGGGCTGCATCATTTTCGGCAGCAGGATTTTGAGGATGGTGTGAGGAGGCAAGGTATGGGCAGTATTAAAAAATACTTTATTACAGGTGCTATTGCTATCCTGCCTTTGGCAGCGACGGTTTTCGTGCTGAACTGGCTCTTTAATGTGACCGATGACTTGGCCGTGGATTTTGTGGCCCTGGTTACCGGGCACCGGATTAAAGGGCTGGGAGTCTTGAGCATCCTCATCCTGGTCTTCTTGACGGGATTGTTCACCGCCAACGTGCTGGGCAGGACTTTGCTGAACTACGGGGAGGCATTGATCAGCCGGGTGCCCATTGTCGGGGTGATTTACCGGACCGTCAAGCAGATTATTGAGGCTTTTTCCACCGACAAGAGTGCTTTCCAACGGGTGGTGATGTTGGAGTACCCCAGGAAAGGGATTTACGCTTTGGCTTTTGTGACCGGCACATCGGAAGGTGTTTTGACGGAAAACGTTCCGGGGAAGGAGCGGCTGGTGAACGTGTTCTTGCCGACGACGCCAAACCCGACCTCCGGTTTCCTGCTGCTGGTGCCGGAAAGCGAACTGATCCCGGTGGACATCTCTGTAGAAGAAGGGATAAAATTGATCATATCCGGCGGCGTGATCACGCCCCAATCCGTGAACAAGCACAAGGTGACGGAAACCGTTTCCTAATGAATGCAGACGGGAGGCCGGAAGATGAAATACGAAGAACTCCTGGCGGAAGCCGAAAAGGCCAGCCGGATGGCTTATGCCCCGTATTCCAAATTCCAGGTAGGAGCGGCTCTTTTGACCGGCTGCGGTCGGGTGTTTACCGGCTGCAACGTGGAAAACGCTTCCTACGGCTTAACCATTTGCGCCGAACAAGTGGCGGTAACGAAAGCAGTATCTGAGGGATACAAGGATTTTAAGGCTATTGCCGTCTGGGCGTCGACGGGAGAGCCTGTCACCCCGTGCGGTGCCTGCCGGCAGGTGCTGGTGGAGTTTGCCCCTGAGATGGATGTGATCATGGGCAGTGCCTCCGGTCAATACCGGGTGGCCAAGGCCGGGGAGCTGCTGCCCGGCGCTTTTTCCTTGAAAACCGATTAAAAGAGAGGTGAGAAGATGGCGGAATTCCGTTCAGGTTTTGTGACCATTATCGGCAGGCCGAATGTAGGCAAATCCACTTTGCTCAATCGCATGGTGGGTCAAAAAGTGGCCATCATGTCGGATAAACCCCAGACCACCCGCAATAAGATTCAAGGTGTTTTTACCCATCCCGATTATCAAATCGTTTTCATCGACACCCCCGGTATTCATAAACCCAAGCACAAATTAGGAGAATACATGGTGGAACAAGCCAAGAGCGCCTTGGCGGAAGTGGACTGTGTCCTTTATGTCTATGATATCACCCAGGCCTTCGGGACCGGCGAAGAGTATATCCTGCAGCTGCTGGAAACAGTGGAGACACCGGTCTTGCTGGTGATCAACAAGATCGACCTGGTTCCAAAGGAAACCCTGCTGCCGTTCATTCAGGAAATGCATGAACGGTTCTCTTTCCGGGAAATCGTCCCCGTATCCGCCGTGACCGGGGAGAATATCGACCGGCTGCTGGAGGTAATTAAGAACTACCTGCCCGAGGGACCCCAGTATTATCCCGAAGGGATGGTGACGGATCAGCCGGAACAGTTCATCATGGCGGAAATCATCCGGGAGAAAGTGCTGCAGCTCACCCGGGAAGAAGTGCCCCATTCCGTGGCGGTGAAGATTGAAGAGCTGATTCCCAGGTCCCAGCATCTTGTCTATGTGGGAGCCGTTATTTACCTGGAAAGGGAATCCCAGAAGGGAATAATTATCGGGAAACAAGGCCAGATGCTCAAGCAAATCGGACAGCTGGCCCGGCAGGAAATTGAGAGCCTGTTGGGAGGAAAGATTTACCTGGACCTGAGGGTGAAGGTCAAACCAAGCTGGCGGCGCAGGGAAGAGGAGCTCAAAACCCTGGGCTATGTTTTGGAAAAAGAATAGCGGCTTAATTGACACGGGGTAAAAAAATTGATAGATTTTAATTGGGATTTAAGCTACCCGGAGGTGTTAGTTTTTCATGGAATCCGTTCCTTGGCGACGCAAGCGGAATAGACACACTACTAGTATGCCTGGGAGCGGGTTTTTCATGCTTCGCTCCTAGGAAAGAAAGGGGCGTGGCCTTTGCCGTTCAATCTGAAAGATATACTGGTTTTAACACCCGAATTGGAAGAGTGGCTGCTGAAACACCGGGACAAACACCCGGCCGATATCGCCGAGAGCTTGCAGGAGCTCAACGAACTGGATCGGGCCAGGGTTTTTTCCCGTTTGGACGGGGAAACGGCGGCTTTAGTGCTGTGCAGCCTGAAAACCGATGCGGTTAAGTCTTTATTGGATGTCCTAGGTCCGGAAAGGATTGCCGCCATTTTGGATGAGATGCCCCTGGATGATGCCGCTGACTTTTTGGGTGGCGTGTCCGATGAGGTCAAAGACGAGCTGCTGGATTTGATGGAGGCCGATGAAGCCAAAGACGTGAAAGAGCTGTTGGCCTACCCGGAAGACACCGCCGGCGGCATCATGACGACGGAGTACGTGGCCATTTTGGAACATATATCCGCCGGCAAGGCCATCGACATCCTGCGGGAGATTGCCCCGGAAGCGGAGACCGTCTACTATGTCTATGTCATCAATGTTAAAAATAAGCTGGTTGGCGTTATCTCTTTAAGGGAACTCATCGTAGCCGATCCTGATGCACCCATCCGGACCATTATGCAGACAAACGTGATCAGCGTCCACGCCATGACGGACCAGGAAGAAGTGGCCAGGATGGTGACCAAGTACGGGCTTTTAGCGATTCCCGTGGTGGACGACGACGGTTCCTTGCTGGGCATCGTGACGGTCGATGATATTATTGATGTTATTCATGAAGAGGCGACGGAGGACATCTATTTGCTGGCCGGTGCCGGCGAAATTGATGAAGGGTTATCCCTGGTGGGAAGGCTCCGGGCTTCCGTGGCTTCCCGGCTTCCCTGGCTGCTGGTCACGTTGTTCGGGGGTATTATCGCCGGGACGGTGCTGAAAGGCATTGAAAATGAGCTGAGCCAAATGGTAGCGCTGGCCTTTTTTATTCCCTTGCTGACGGGCATGGGCGGCAATGTGGGCACCCAGTCGTCCACCTTGACGGTGCGGGGTTTAGCCACGGGGGAAATTGAAGGTCATGAAGTCTGGATTACGCTGTTGAAAGAAAGTCTATCCGGCTTGATTATTGGGGCCATTTGCGGTGGCATCGTGGGCAGCTTGGCCGTCATCCTGTTCAAGAATTGGGTGTTAGGTGTGGTGGTGGGAGCGGCCTTGGTGGCCAACATGATCACCGCCGCCACCATGGGCACGCTGGTCCCGCTAATTTTCAGACGGGTGGGGATTGATCCGGCCGTTGCTTCGGCCCCTTTTATTTCCACTTCCATCGATATCACTGGGTTGCTGATCTACTCTACCCTCGCTTCAGCTCTGATTGCTTACCTGGTATAGGCCTTGCCAGATTCTTGGGAGTATACCGGTAGTTGTTTGGGTGTAACCTAATCCTAGAAACCAATCGAAACCGAAAGGATGGGAGGAACCCATGAAACAGAGTGACGTAGTTTGGGGCATTTTTGCCAAGACCGGGTACATCGATGCATACCTGCTTTATCTGGATTTCTTACGGCATGAAAAAGCCCGCGAAGAAACTACGAACGGGGGAGCGGTAGAATTATCCTAACCATCCCGGGTAAGGGAGAGAAGAGCGACCATGGGGCTGTATAAAGCCGAGGGTATTATCCTGAAAAGCTTTAATCTTGGCGAAGCAGACCGTGTGCTGACCATATATACCAGGCAGTACGGCAAGATTTCAGCCGTGGCCAAAGGTGTGCGGAAAAGCCGGAGCAAGCTGAGGGGTGCTACCCAAACCCTCACCCATGCGGCGCTGGTGCTGTACCGGGGGCGCAGTATGGACACCATCACTCAATGCGAAGCCAAAGAAATGTTTCCCGGCATCCGCGCCGATCTTTACCGGTGGGCTTATGCCACCTTTATGCTGGAGCTTGTAGATGCGTTTGCGCCGGAAGGACAGCCGCAAACGGGAGTTTTTGTGCGCCTGCTCCTTTCGCTGCACCTGGTAGAAACTCTGGAAGAGCCGGAATTAGGGGCTCTTTTTTTTGCCGTGCACCTGCTGCAGCTGCTGGGTTACCAGCCGCAGCTGCAGAACTGCGCCGCCTGCGGCAGTTCCTTGCCGGAGCCGGACCTGGCGGCGTTAAGCGGGAGTTTCGGGGGACTGCTGTGCCGTGCTTGCGAATCTTTGGACCCTTATTGCTTTAACGTCCAAGGAGGAGAAATTGCGGTTTGGCGCCGACTCCTGACCAGCGACGCGAGGCTGTTGGGCCGGTTAAAGCTGTCTGCCAAGCTGAAGCAGGATTTGCTGCAAGCCCTTAAATATTATGTCCAGTACCACCTGGAGCGGCAGTTAAAATCGGTTTCCTTCCTGCGGCATCTAAATTTGCTGGACCAGGATAAAATAAAGTCTTCTAAGGAAGACTACAGACAGTAGGCAAAATGGCAATTGGTGTTAAACCTTTCCACAGCCCACCGGTTGCCAAATTTGTGTCTTGCCAATAAGCCGGATAGAGGCAAAGGAGTGGGATGCCGTGGATGAATTAACCAAGATTGATTTGATCCGGAACAGGCTGGACGTCAGTTATGCCGAGGCCCACGCCGCCTTGGAAAAACACGAAGGCGATGTGGTGGCGGCTTTGATTGAACTGGAGGAGAAAGCCGGGCACAGGCACGGCTGGCGCTGCATGAAAGACATGATCGCCAAATGGGGCGCCGCCAAGATCCACGTGAAAAAGAAGGGGGAAACGGTGCTATCCGTGCCCTTGCCCGTGGGCCTGGCGGCCCTGGCGGGTATTATGGCCAACGATGATTTAGCCCTGGCCGCCGGTTTTGGGGTTGCCCTGGGCATGATGAAAGGATATCATATAGACTTAGAAAATGAGCCGGAGGAAGAAAAAGAGTTCGTGATCATCAGTTGACAGATGTCTACTGATTTGCTAAATTAATACCATGTAATTAAATTAACGATGGTAACGAGCGATGCAGGAGAGGAGTAGCTGTAGGTAAGCTTGTGGAGAGAGTCGGGGAGGGGTGGAAGCCTGACCAAGCGCTGCGGCGAAGGCGCTCCGAAGCTCGGGGAGGAACGGGCCCGGTGCCCTAGTAAAACCCCATTACAATTGAGGTGGGCCCTGTAGGGGGCCAACCAGGGTGGAACCGCGGGAACAGCTCCCGTCCCTGGCATGATGCCGGGGGCGGGAGTTTTTATATTGCCAGTCAAACCAGGTTTACCTGAAGGAGGGTGTATATGAATTTTCAAGAGCTCATTATGAAGTTAAACCAGTTCTGGGCCGAGCGAGGCTGCGTCATCGGCCAGCCATATGATATCGAGGTCGGGGCCGGTACCATGAACCCCAATACCTTTCTCAAGTGTTTGGGCCCCGAGCCGTGGAACTGCGCTTACGTGGAGCCGTCTCGCCGTCCCACCGACGGCCGCTACGGGGAAAACCCCAACCGGCTGCAGCATTATTTCCAGTACCAGGTCATCTTAAAACCTTCCCCGCCGGATGTTCAGGAAATGTACCTGGACAGCCTGAGGGCTTTAGGGATTGAACCCCTGGAACATGACATCCGCTTTGTGGAGGACAACTGGGAATCCCCGACCCTAGGGGCCTGGGGGCTGGGCTGGGAAGTCTGGCTCGACGGCATGGAAATTACCCAGTTCACCTATTTCCAGCAGTGCGGCGGTATTGACTGCTGGCCCGTCTCCGCGGAAATTACATACGGCATTGAGAGACTGGCCATGTTCATCCAGAAAGTCAGCAGTGTTTTCGACATCACCTGGGTCGGCGATTTGACCTACGGCGATGTGTTTAAGCATCTGGAATACGATTATTCCCGCCACAATTTTGAGCTGGCGGACACGGCCATGCTGTTCCAAGCCTTTGATATGTACGAGAAGGAATGCTTGCGGCTCCTGGAGGCAGGGGTAGTGCAGCCGGCTTACGACTACTGCCTTAAATGCTCCCACACTTTTAACTTGCTGGATGCCAGGGGCGCCATCAGCGTGACGGAGCGCACCGGCTTTATCGCCAGGGTGCGCCACTTGGCCCGGATGTGCGCGCAGGGCTACCTGGCGGAAAGAGAAAAGCTGGGCTATCCCTTGCTCAAAGACCCGGCGGCCCGGGAAAAACTAGGCTTGCCGCCTTTGGGAAGCCGGACCCAGGACGGGGCAGCTCAATGCTGTACGGGGAAGGAGGCATAACCATGAGCCAAGACCTATTATTCGAGATCGGTACGGAAGAAATCCCGGCCAGGTTTATGGAGCCGGCTCTGAAACAATTAAAAGAACTGGCGGAAAGAGAATTGACGGAAGCCCGTTTGTCGTATAAGGAGGTGGCTACCTACGGGACTCCCAGGCGGCTTTGCCTCTATGTGACGGACCTGGCAGAGACTCAGGCGGACCTGGTGAAAGAAGTGAAAGGTCCCGCCAAGAAAGCGGCTTTTGACGCCGATGGCAATCCCACTAAAGCCGCTTTGGGCTTTGCCAAGAGCCAGGGAGTGGATGTGGGGGAACTGGTGATCAAGGCCGTGGGTAACGGTGAATATGTCTTTGCTACCGTGAAGGAAGTGGGCCGGCCGGCGGCGGAGATCCTGCCGGAACTGCTGCCGGGACTGGTAAAACAGCTCTATTTCCCCAAGCCCATGCGCTGGGCTGACTATGAATTTAGATTTGCCCGGCCCATTCACTGGTTGGTGGCTTTAAGGGGCAGTGAGGTGATTCCCTTCAGCATTGCCGGTGTGACCAGCGACCGGGTTACCTACGGCCACCGTTTCCTGGCTCCGACAAAGATCTCTTTGGCCCATGCTCAGGATTATTTTGCCGCTTTGGAAAGAGCTTATGTCATCGTCGACCAGGCCAAGCGAAAAGAGCTGGTGCGGGCGCAGCTGGCTGAACTGGCGGCTCGGGAAAAAGGCACCGTGGACTGGGATGAGGAGCTTTTGGAAGAGGTTACCCATCTCTTGGAATACCCCACGAGTTTCGCGGGGAGCTTTGCCGCGGAGTACCTGGAGCTGCCGGAAGAGGTGGTCATCACGCCCATGAAAGAACACCAGCGGTATTTCCCCCTTCGCGGTGCTGACGGGAAGCTCTTGGCCAAGTTCCTGGCGGTGCGAAACGGTGACGACCGGTACCTGGATAATGTGCGGGAAGGTAATGAAAAGGTACTGGCAGCTCGTTTGAATGATGCCCATTTCTTCTACCAGGAAGACCTAAAAGAGCCCTTGGAAAACAAAGTAGAACGGCTAAAGAGCATCGTCTTCCAGGAAAAGCTGGGTACCGTCTGGGAAAAAGTCGTCAGAATCCAGAAGCTGGCGGTAACCCTGGGCCAAAAACTGGGCTGGACCCCGGAGGTTCTGGCCCAGGTGCAGCGCACCGCTTACCTGGCCAAAGCAGACCTGGTGACCAACATGGTTTATGAATTCCCCGAACTGCAGGGTATCATGGGCGGCTATTATGCTCTCAAAACCGAGGACCAGGCAGTGGCCCAGGGCATTAGGGAGCATTACCAGCCCCGTTTTTCCCAGGATGCGGTACCGGCCGGCCAAACCGGGATGGCGGTGAGCATAGCTGATAAAATGGATACTATTGCCGGTTGTTTCCTGGCAGGGCTCATTCCCACCGGCTCCCAGGATCCTTACGCTTTAAGGCGGCAGGCACTGGGTATTTGCCGGATCATGCTCGCGCACCGGCTGCCGGTGTCCCTCAAGGAACTGGCCCAGGCCGCGATTGAGCTGTACGGGGAACGTTTTGCCGGCGAGGATGCCGCCAGAGCCCTGGCAGCTATCCTGGACTTCTTCCGGCAAAGATTGGAGAACATTTTCCAGGAAGAATACGGTTTCTCCTATGACGTGGTGGACGCGGTGCTGGCCGTGGGTGCCGACAAACCCGTGGATGCCCTGCAAAGAGCTCAAAGCCTGGTGAAGTTCATGGAGCGGGATACTTTTGACGCCCTCAGCACCGCCTTTACCAGGGCCTTCAATCTTGCGAAAAATGCCGGTGAAGCCGGTGTGGATGCTGCTTTGCTGGCCGAGCCGGCTGAGCAGGAGCTTTACCAAAGTATCCAAACGGTCAGCCGCTTGGTTGAAAAGCATTTAGCCCTGGAGGATTACTTCAGCGTCTTGGAAGTACTGGCTACCCTGCGGGAGCCCATTGACCGGTTCTTTGACCAGGTGATGGTGATGGTAGAAGATGAGCAAGTGAAAAGAAACCGCTTGGCTCTCTTGCAAAGGGTGGTGAAACTGGCGCGGGCGGTGGCGGATTTTTCGCGGATTGCGGCCAAATAGGACACAGGATGCATTGCTCCTGTGTCCTTTCCAAACCTCATCGCTTAATGCCAGCATTTCATGCGGTTTTGGCCTACAAAAAATTCTCAAGAAGGAGTTGGTGCAGCGTGTTTAAGATCCATTGCCTCAACGCGATTTCGCCGGCAGGCCTGAACTTGTTGACGCCCCAATACCAGCTGGTGGAGGATTTTGCCGCCGCTGACGCGGTGCTGGTCCGCAGCGCCGGCATGCATGAACTGGAATTTGCGCCTCACCTGGTGGCCATCGCCCGGGCCGGTGCCGGCGTAAACAATATCCCCCTGGACCGGTGCGCGGAACAAGGAATCGTGGTGTTTAACACCCCCGGGGCGAATGCCAACGGGGTAAAAGAGCTGGTGATCGGAGCTTTGATCCTGGCGTCCCGGAATATTATTGATGGGGTCAACTGGGTGCAGTCCCTGGTGGAGGACCCGGACCTGCCCAAGCTGGTGGAAAAGCATAAGAGTCAGTTTTCCGGCATCGAAATCCAGGGCAAGAAATTGGGAGTGGTCGGCCTTGGTGCCGTGGGGCTTTTGGTGGCCAATGCGGCTATCAAATTAGGGATGGAAGTCTACGGGTACGACCCTTATATTTCCGTGGAGGGTGCCTGGAAGCTCTCCAAGCACGTGATCCATGCCAGGAGCCTGGAAGAGATTTTCCGGGAGTGTGACTTCATCACTTTGCATACACCCTTGACGGGCGATACCAGGGGAATGCTGAATAAAGACGCCTTCGCCGTCATGAAGGACGGTGTGCGCATTCTCAATTTCGCCCGGGCTGAATTAGTCGTAGATGATGATATCATGGCGGCCTTGGAGCAGGGCAAAGTGAGCTGCTATGTGACTGATTTCCCCAACCCCAGGATTTCACCGGTGAAAGGGGTCATTTCCATACCTCACCTGGGTGCTTCCACGGTGGAATCCGAAGAGAACTGCGCCGTCATGGCCGTGCAGCAGCTGATGGATTACTTGGAGAACGGGAATATTAAGAATTCGGTGAATTATCCCGAATGCGATATGGGACCCTGCACCCATGCCGGGCGGATTGCCATCAATCACCGGAACATCCCCAACATGCTGGGGCAATTGACTGCCATCCTGGGCCAGGAGAATTACAACATCGCCAATTTGACCAACAAGAGCAAAGGACAGTGGGCCTATACCATGATCGATGTGGATTGCCCCGTGAGCCGGGAGATGGTGGCCAAGATCAGCCAGATCCCGGGTGTGGCGCGGGTCCGGGTGATCAAGTAGCGGCATGCACCCGCCTTTTCCTGTACCTGCACCTCTTCTTGTCCAGTTGACAAGAGGAGGTTTTTTATGTTATGAGGTTGTATTGTAGCCCCAGAATTTTAATAAGTTTGATCAGGAAGATGCCGGCTTTGCCGGGACATACGGGCTTAGCATAAGATCCGGGTAGAGAAACATTAAGGTGGTGGATTTGCTTGAAAAGAGACGCAACTTTCAGCCCCATTAAGACGGCGATCATCCTGGGGTCTATCACGGCCATCGGGCCCTTGTCGATTGATATGTACCTGCCTGCCCTGCCGGGGATAGCGGAGCACCTGTCCGCAGGTGCTTCCTTTGTGCAGTTGAGCCTGACCACTTTCTTGCTTGGTTTGTCCCTGGGGCAGTTGTTCGTGGGACCGTTGAGTGACGCTTTGGGACGCCGGCGTCCTTTGCTGGCTGGCATTGTCGTGTACGCCGTATCTTCCTTGCTGTGCGCTCTCATTCCTTCCATCTGGGCCTTAATTGTGCTGCGTTTCATCCAAGGCCTGGCGGGGTCCGCGGGTATGGTGGTGGCCCGGGCCGTAGTCAGGGACCTTTATTCCGGAACGGAGATGACCAGGTTCATTTCCCATTTGATGCTGGTCAACGGGGTGGCCCCCATCGTGGCCCCGGTCATCGGGGCCCAGCTGATGCTCTTTTTGCCCTGGCAGGGGATCTTTGTCACCCTGGCCTTGTTCGGCGTGGCATTGTGCCTGGCTATCTGGGTGGGACTGCAGGAAACCTTGCCGCCGGCCCGGCGTTCAGCGGCGGGGATTGGACGGACCTGGTCCACCTTCAAAGTGCTGTTTAGGGACAAGGCATTTATGGGGTATGGCCTGGTCCAGGGTTTAATCAGCGGTGCCTTGTTTGCGTACATTTCCGGTTCGTCCTTTGTCATTCAAAACGTTTTTGGGGCGTCACCCCAAACTTACAGCCTGATTTTCGCCATGAACAGCGTGGGGATCGTGCTGGCCACCCAGGTGACGGGACGGCTGGCGGGCAGGATTGAGGAGAGAATTCTTTTTATCGCCGGTATCAGTCTAGCCTTTTGCGGGGCCATGTTCCTCTTGACCGCTGTCCTGACGGGTATGGGATTGTACGCCGTCTTGATAGCATTGTTCATGGTAGTCTCCTCCGTGGGTATCGTGAACACCACCGGCTTTTCCCTGGCCATGGAAAACCAGGGGGCCGCAGCCGGCAGTGCGGCGGCGGTGCAGGGGGTGTTAGGATTCTTGTTCGGCGGGATTGCCGCTCCTCTTGTGGGTTTAGGAGGGGAGAGTACGGCTGTTCCCCTGGGCATAGTCATTGCCGGCCTGTGCCTGGGTGCGGTGTTGTGTTACTTGACCCTGATTCGCCCTGAAGCAGTTAAGGCCCGCTTGGGTTACGAAAGAAAGCAATGAAGGCCATCGCCCCGGAGGGATATTCTTTCCCATGCTGGTCCTGGGGGCTACGATAGGAGCTCTCTTCGGCAATGCAGCCGTCACGTACTTTGGGTTCGACCCGGGACTTTTTAACAACCTGGTCATCATCGCCATGGCCGGTTTTTTTACCGCCGTGGTGCGGGCCCCCATTACCGGGGTTATCCTGCTGGTGGAAATGACCGGTTCATTCGCCAGCCTGTTGTCACTCACCCTGGTTTCCGTGGTGGCTTATGTTGTCGCCGACTTGCTAAAAAGCGCTCCCATTTATGACACTCTCCTGGAGAACTTGATTAAAGAAAAAGACCCGGCCGCTTTCGACGTCCGGGGAGACGAAAAAGTGACGGTGGAAGTAGTGGTCCAACACGGGGCTGCCGTTGCCGGCAAATATCTTAAGGAGATTGACCTCCCCAAGAATTGCTTGCTGATTGCCATCAGAAGAGGAGAAAGAGACATCATTCCTCGCGGAGATACTAAAATCCTGGCCGGAGATATCCTGGTATTAATGACAGACCTTGGCCAGGAAACATTCACGCGAGAGATCCTGACGCGGGTTACAAGTTGTACGGGTCTTTAGTAGGGGATACTAGGCTGCAATGGGGCCGTACCCCCGCACGCTGCCTGTGCAATTGGACCGGGTTAATTACTACCCGGTCTTGCTATGTGGTGCCGGCCGGTTGTATCCAGTTCACTTTTTGGCTTTTGCTCGGAAATATACAGTCCCATCAGCGTCAGGATGGTGCCGGCGCAAGCCATGGAAGTGATGTTCTCCTTTAAGATGATGGCGGAGGCGATGACGGTGACCACCGGATTGCCGTAGATGTAGAAACTGGTTTTAACCGCGCCCAGCACACCTACCGCCCAGTTCCACAGGGCAAAGCAGAGGGCGGAGGCCCCCAAGCCCAAGAATACGATGTTGCACAGGTTAACCGGTTTGGCGAAACGGCTGAAGTCCGGGTGATGCTCCAAAAAGAAAAAAGCAGGCAGCATGAACAGCAAGCCGTACAGGAAAACCCGCCTCGTGGCGGCCACGGTGTGGTAACCGAACTGGCTGATTTTACGCATCAAGACGGAGTACAAAGCCCAGACGGCGGCGGCGGAAATGGCCAAGAAATCTCCCAAAGGATTGAGCTTTAAAACAAAACTGCCGTTAAAGGCGATGAAGGAGATGCCGGTGATGGCTATGATGAAGCCTACCACGAACCGGCTGCGCAGTTTCTCGCCTGGCAGCAGGAAGTGAGCCAGTACCGCCGTAAACAATGGGGCGGTAGCCACCAGCACCCCGGCATTGGAAGCAAAGGTATAGGTCAACGCGATATTTTCCAGGAGGAAATAGATGGTGACCCCGGTAAGGCCGGCGGCCATCAACAGGGATTCTTCTTTGAAGTTATCAGTCCTCAGCCGGTGGGGATAGATGATGAAAAGGGCTATATAGCCCATCAGGAAACGGGAAAAGAGGATTTCCAGGGGAGTGAAATCCCGCAAGAGAATTTTGGTTGAGACAAAAGTCATGCCCCAGAAGAGGGTACAGGTGACGGCCGCCAGGTGGCCCAGTACATGACGACGTTCTACAGGCAATGCTATGACCTCCGCTGTTAAAGTTGCTGTGGAGTGAAGACTGTATCTATTATAGTACGGGAAACCCGTGTCGACAACTGTTGTGGTCAAGCAGCCGGCGGCTGGTTTGGGTTTTTCAGGTCGCGAGAAGAGGGGGCGCAACGCCCCCCTTTTATTATGGAGCTGGCAATTTTGCCCTGTATTTAGTATACTTTTAGTAGATGCGATATTATTTTCCATTTCAGTATGGAAAATGAAGCAGCAATTCCATCAATACTTTATTATTTTATTTCCAGAGCGGGGGTTGGATTATGATAAGCCAAAACCTGTACGTCAGATTAGCCTTGTGTCTTGTGGTAATGTCCGGCGTGCTGCTTTGGCCGCAGGCGACTTGGGCGTTGGGTGATTATTATGATCTCCATCGGCAAGTGGTCATACCCTTCGCCGCGGAACATCTGGAAGGGTATATTGTCATCGGCCTTTCTGCCTGCTGTTTTCATGACCGTATCATAGAAATTCCTTTGCAGCCAATGTACGTGGCGGCGGAAACGGGTGCCGGTGCAGTGGAAGTTACCGGCTACGCCATCAGTGTGCGCCAAAACAATGATTATCAAGTGACGGTCAGCGGCCAGGTACAGGTTAGAACACCCTTGAGCAACGGGGAGTACTATTACTCGACCGTTAGGCTTTTTGAGACGGTGTATCACTGATTATCTCCCTTGCATCTCTGAACCGGCATTTGATAGCTTCCTCCGCTTGTCCTGTGGTTCATTTCTGTCTGAACTGCCATAGGATCCCTGGCAGCAGGTTTCCATGCAGGAGGTTCACCAGACATGCTCAGGATCGCCCTTTGTGAGGATGAGCAGCATCAGTTGGATTGGTTGCAAGCTGCCGTGACTGCTTGGGGAGAAAAAAGGAAAAAAGCAATTCACCTGGACGTTTTCAAAACGGCCAAGGACTTGTTGCGATCTTATCAGACGGCCGGACAGTATGATGTGGCGCTGCTGGATATCAATATGGAAGTGGGAATCAGCGGGATGGAAGCGGCTCAGGCAATTCGGGAATTAGATGAAGAAGTATTCATAATTTTCATTACCGCTAACAAGGACTATTTGACCAAGGGTTACGAAGTGGAAGCCTTTCGTTATCTGCTCAAGCCAATCCAGCAGGAGGGGTTGTTCTCGGCGCTTGATGCCGTAGCTGCCAAGCTTGAGGCCAAAGAACATGAGATAGTTTTAATTCCTGCCTTAGACGGCTACGCCAAGATGGCATTGCCGGATATCCTTTTTATAGAAAGTCGAGGGCATCTGATGGAAATCCATTGGGAAAATGGCGTGATGGAAATGCGAGAAACATTGTCCTCGATGGAACAAACCTTGGGTACACGAGGTTTTATACGGAGCCATCGCTGTTACTTAGTTAATCTCCGGCGCATCTTTCGTTTGAAGGAAGACCATTGTCTCTTGGACAATGGTCAACGGGTGCCGGTGAGCCGGAAACAGTATCCCGTTGTCAAGAAAGCATTTATGGATTGGGTGGCAAATGAGCGGTGACATGGGCTTGGGCAGCACTGGAGTTATTGGTTAATGGCCTGGAAATAGCCTTGTTTCTCTTTTTTGTCAGCAGTCGTTTAGGAGTTAGGAGCCACCTAAAGGTATGGGTGCTGTTCTATGGCCTGTTTTTCTTCATTGTTTTGTCGAGTGTTAATTGGGTGGCTTCTTCTCCCCTGCTGAATGCCTTGACCGGCTTGGTACTGGCGGTGGCTTATGGACTGCTTTTCTTGAAAGGGTCTTTCAATGAGCGCGTTTTTTGGCCTCTTTTCACCATGACATTGCTGTTTAGCGTTGACCTGGCAGTGTCTTTCGTTTTTATGAAAATAGTTAACGTCCCATTACTTTTAGTATTAGAACCAAATGCTTACCGGCTACTGCTCATTGTGTTGGTGAAACTAATCCAACTGGCCCTCATTTTTCTACTCTATTTCAAGACACAATCACATGATTCATTCGGTACTTTACCCGGGTGGCTGCTTTTCATCATCCCTGGCTTAAGCATTGGTCTCATGTTTTTGCTATTACTGGGAGAAACATTGGTCCGGGGGGACAGTGCTACCCAATGGGCCTTTACCCTAGCATCTCTCGTTATTTTGATTCTGAATATTCTCTCTTTTGGGGTTTTCAGCTTTATGGCTTACCAGAACAAGCAGTTGACGTTCCAGCGCCTGAAACTGAAGCAAGTGGAAATGCAGTCCGTTTTTCATGAGGAATTACAAGAGATGTATGACCGGCAGCGGAAGCTGCGTCATGATGTAAAGAATCATCTTCAAGTAATGTGGGGGCTTCTGACCAATGAGCAATATGAGGCACTGGCAGCCTATTTGAAGGAAGTTAGTGCAGCCCAGGAAGCTTCCGAACAGATTATTCAAAGCGGTAATCATATTGTGGACATAGTGCTAAACAGTAAAATATCTCTAGCTTCCCGGCGTGGTATTGAAATAAAAGTTCAAGAAGCAGTTTATCCTTCTGGCCTAATGTTAGAGGGAATGGATTTGACGGCGCTTCTCAGCAATCTTTTAGACAATGCAATTGAAGCGGTAGAGCGTATAAACGATGAGGAAAGAGTCAAGGCAATATCCGTCACGATTGGTCCCAGGAAGAATTATTTCATGATACGTATCATTAATCCGACTGATGGCAAAGTGAAATTTGATGAACAGGCTAACCGGTGGATATCAACCAAAAACACTCCCGGCCATGGACTTGGCATCAGTATTGTGGAAGATATTGTAAAAAAGTATGACGGGCTGATGCAGTTGGATCACCGGGGCGATACATTTACCGTTCGGGTGTTGCTGCCTATAATTTATTGATGGTTGAGAATACGACTCAACCATTGTCGTAATAGGCCCTTATGACCCCTCCATTCCAGTAGGAATGGGGTTATTTTTTTGGCGGGGTACCATTCGTGCTGTTTTAGCTACCATTCGTGCCAAATCCCTTATCTTAACAAATATTTCCTCTATAATGTAAGTAACAATCACAATTCGGGTCGGGACTGCTTCATTCTCTTCAGTAGAAGGAATCCATGACTAATTTGAGAAAGGGGGGAATGCGGTGCTGAAAGGTAGGCTGAGGACAAAGTTATTGTGGTGTATTGCTTCCATGGCAATCATGATTGGCAATGCTTCAGCAGGAACAGCCTGCATATTTATTACTTATCAGCCCAAGCTACCTGAATGCTTGCAGAAACATTAGCCCAATGACTAAATCCAGTCATGGCAAATTATCAAATTTTCACGAATCATGAGTTTTTTCCGACGGAAATAATCTGTTTTAATTGCGTGCTGAATTGGTTATTCCTTGCGCTATGCTAATTCTTGGGCATGTATTGTTTTAAGAACTCTTCTTAATCCTTAGCCATTAATGCTTAGCAGGACGGTGTTTGGTAATTAGCAGAGGTTATTAGTATTAACTTCTTAAATACTTAGGGCAAAGCTGTGATGTTGTTCATCTGGTAGCATATGCGTTTCTTGTTGATGGTGTATGTATTAGAAGATCCGACTTTACTAGCATAGTTGTCTCAAAGACTTCAAAAAGGTTGCTAGTTCTGCTTGTAGCTAACGTTCTGGTTTTAGTTAAGTCCGTATAATGGTGTAAAATTGGTCTCCTAAAAAATATAGGAGCCATTAACAAATTCCTCAGTTAGAATAGAAGCGGGAAAACCAAAATTCTAAGAGGAGGAATTTGAATGGCTCAATAC
>DULZ01000091.1 GCA_012840125.1 Clostridia bacterium
CTACGGGCAATTTCTCTTTGAGAGTATCCCTGTTCCGTCAGTCTTAGGATTTCAATGACTTTCACGGGCTCTACGCACCTCATCTTTCTTCCCCCTGTACACGTAGTTACCTACATTGTACAGGATTAATTCTGGAGGTGCCGGTCTATTGCCCGGATAGGGCAGGAACAGTGGCCGAATGTCGCAGGAATCGCGGCCGGATGCGGCAGGAATTCTGCCCGGATGTTACAGGATTCATGCCCGGATATGGCGAGAGGACTGGCCGGATGGCGCAGGAATACTCAAGAGCAACAAAAGAAGGTTAGGGGCAAACCTAACCTTCCTTTTTTTGGTCCGGGTTAACGGAAATTAATCAGCCGTTCCCGGTACTCGGTTTTCAAGTCATGTTGGAGATAGTTGATAAACCGCTGCAGGAACGCCGCGGCTTCGGCCCGGGACATGGTTTGATTGGGCAAGACGTTGCCGTAACCGTCGCCGCCCACGATGCCCATTTCCGCCGCCACGTAGATGGCGTCCCGGGCCCAGTAGGGTATTTGCCGGTCATCGTTAAAAGGTGTGACGGGATTCTGCAAGGGCGCCAGCCGTTCAAAACCCAGGGCCTTGATTAAGGCGGTAATGGCTTCCGCTCTGGTTAATGAACCGTTGGGGTTGAAGCGCCCCGGGGTCACTCCGGCCATGATTCCCACTTCACTGATGGTTTTGATGGCTTCGTAGGCCGGGTGGTCGGTGGACACGTCGCTGAAAGGTGATACTTCCGTCACCTGTTGCTGCTGCCGGAAACGCTCGAAGGGGTTAACAACGGCCTGCGTTTGCTGCTGGGCAGCGTCCTGCTTTTGAAGGTCCAGGAGTTTCACCAGGGCATAAGCGAATTCCCCGCGGGTCATATCCAGCCGGGGACCGAAGTAATCCCCTTTGGTGGTAAAAGCCTCCAGGCTGGCCAGCTGCAAAATCGGCCCCTCGGCCCAGTGGTTGGCCAGGTCCCGGAAGGGTGGCACCGGCAGCCACCGCTGGGTGGGCATGGTAGCCAAGCGGGCGGCACCGATGCGGTACTTCCGGCCCCAGCTGTTCCGCACCAGGCCGTTGCGGTCAAATTCCGGCAGGTTGGCTTCGTAGCGTAGAATTCCCTCTTCTTGAATAGTCTCGATGTAGCCCCCGGCAAAACTGATGGGCGTAGGTTCATTGGCATGATAAGTTAAGTCCCTCGTCTTGTTGAAAGAGATATCGATCCTAAAAGTGCCCGCCCAGTTTTGCCGGTAAACCTCATCTCCCACCTGCACTTCCCCATCAAAACGGATGGTGCCGTCAATCCGCTGGGTTTCCGTGCTGCCCCAGGCGTGCTCATAGCCCACCGTATCGCCCCAGGTCTCGATGACCACCTGCCCCCGGTTGCCGCCGATGGAGTAAGTCTTGCGGCTGGTCCAGGTGCCGCTGAAGTAATCCACCGTCGGCTGGGAGTCCACCAGGGCCGACTTGGAATACTGGTAATCGGTTAAGGTGTAGCGCTGGGTGCCCACGGTGATGGTTTCCGTCAGGCGGTCCAGGTTCGTCACGTAAATGGTCTGCCGGTTATCCATTTTGCTTTCCGCCGTGGAGGAGTAGGAAGCGGTGCGGGTGAGCTTGATGGTGCCGTCCTGGCTTTGCAGATTATAGGTCAAGGTCGTGCTCAAACCGCTGCCCGTGTTGCCGCGGGTGACCCGGCCGCCGCGGCCGCTGCCCTTCTGCACCGTCCCGGTTAACAGCACCGGTTCACCGGTAATAAAGGTAACCTCCTGGTACTCCCGTTCGTTATAAATCCCTTCCTCCAGGTGCAGTTCCACCGCCCAGGCGGGAACAGCCGCACAGCCAAGCAAGAAGAATGCACAGGCAAAGATCAACAAGTATTTCCGCACACCGGTTCCCCCCTGTCTACAGCTTGAACAGCACACAGCCGTCGTACAAATCGTGCACCACGTACACTACATCGCCGGGTTGCAGGTCCCCAAGACCGCCGTAGAAACTCCCCGTATCCACCAGGGCGTCCTCCAGGTTCAAGCGCAGGACCTGCGGGTTGGGAG
>DULZ01000092.1 GCA_012840125.1 Clostridia bacterium
CTTGTTTGCTAATGACTTCCTGTGCTACAATGTATTCGACATCGAAAGGCGTAGGAGGTTATATTTTGGCGTTTCTTGGTATTAGCATCTTGCTCGTGGTCGTGGATCAGGTGTCCAAGCAGTTAGTTCGTTCCATGATGGTGCCCGGGGAAACCATTCCTTTGGTGCCTAATATATTTCACCTTACTTATGTGCAGAATCCCGGCGCAGCTTTCGGCATCCTGGCTCACCGTACCAATCTTTTCATCATCATCACCCTGGCGGTGATTGTTCTGATCCTGTTGTTCTTGTGGCGAACCAGCCGGGAGCAGAAAATGCTGAAAACGGCGTTGGCGCTGCAGCTGGGCGGTGCCGTGGGTAACTTGATTGACCGGCTCCTATTGGGCCATGTGACTGACTTTTTCGATTTTCGCATTTGGCCTGTCTTCAACATCGCGGATATGGCCGTGGTGCTGGGAGTAATCTTGTTATGCTGGGAAATTCTGAAATCTTCACCAGAGAAGAAGAAGCAGGAGTTCCGTTGATGCGGAAAGTGGATTTTGTGATTCAGCCGGAAGAAGAGGGTATTAGGGTTGACAAGCTGGCGGCGAGCAAGTTCCCGGAACTGTCCCGGGCCAGGGTGCAGAAGCTGATCGAAGCAGGGCAGGTGCGGCTGGACGGCAAGACGTGTAAAGCTAACACCAAAGGGACGGCCGGCGCCGTCATGGAGATCCTGATCCCGGACAGCCGGGAGGCGGAAATTGCTCCGGAAAACATTCCCCTGGATATCCTTTTTGAAGACCAAGATGTACTGGTGTTAAATAAACCCCAGGGGATGGTGGTCCACCCGGCGCCGGGCAATTATGCCGGTACCCTGGTAAATGCTTTGTTATACCACTGTAAGGATTTATCCGGGATTAATGGGACGAAAAGGCCGGGGATTGTGCACCGGTTGGACAAGGATACCTCCGGTGTGCTGGTGGTAGCGAAAAACGACTTTGCCCATCAAAAACTGGCCGCCCAGCTCAAGGAACGCAGCATGCAGCGAACTTACCTGGCGATTGTCCACGGCAGGATCCGGGAGGACCGGGGCCGGATTGAGGCCCCCATCGGCCGTCACCCGGTGCACCGCAAGAAAATGGCGGTGGTGGAACGGAACGCCAAGGAAGCGGTGACGGAGTATGCCGTAATGGAGCGTTTCCGGGATTATACCCTGATCCGGGCCTCCTTGCATACCGGCCGGACCCACCAGATCCGGGTTCACCTGGCGTATATCAAGCACCCGGTACTGGGCGACCCCGTTTACGGCCCGAAGCAAAACCCCTTCGGTTTGACCGCCCAAGTGCTCCATGCTTACCGGTTATGCTTTAAACATCCACGTAGCGGGGCGGAGATGGTCTTCGAGGCCCCCATGCCCCCTCGTTTTGAACAGGTGCTCAAGACCCTGCGCCGCTTGGAGGAGCAAAATCACTGAGGGGATTGGGTCTGGGATCTTCTCAATCCTAACAGAATGCCAAAGACGGTTAAGATGGTAACCAGGGCAAAATCCTGGAGGATGGCGGCTGTATCCGGTACCGGGAGATAAGCGGCATAGCTGATCAAATAGGTGACACCGTTAAAACTCAGCGTGGTGGCCAGCACCGCCGCCCAGAGGGTGAGGAGATCGAAAGCACTGCGCCAGTACCTGGTTAAGAGCCAACCGGCCGTGACAAAAGTCAAGACATTCATGGTCAAATTGGCCCAGGGGCCCTGCCCGCCGCCGGTGACCAGGGCGCTGAACAAGAATAAGAAAAACAAAAGACATTGAGTTTTCACGAACTGCCAAAAACTCACTCCCATCCCTCCTCATCACTATGGTTTTTATTGTATCTTAGACGGGTCATGCCTGTCTAGAAGACAAATGTATTTTTCTCCCGGAGGTGGAACCAGTTGAGGCAAGATTACGTGGTCCGTGCCGTGGCGGAAGATGCCCTCATTAAGGCTTTTGTGGCCAGGACGACCCGGCTTTGCGAAGAGGCAAGGCAATGTCACGATACTTACCCGACAGCCACGGCAGCTTTGGGGCGGCTTTTGACGGCGGCTTGTATACAAGGCATGAACTTGAAAGGCAATGACCGGCTGACGATTCGCATTCAAGGAGACGGTCCTTTAGGGCAGCTGGTCGCCGTGAGCAGGCCCAACGGGAAAGTGAAAGGATATGTCTCCCAGCCCCATGTCCACCTGCCCCTGCGTCCTGACGGCAAGCTCGACGTAGGAGGGGCGATTGGTAAGGGGATGATGTACATTTCCAAAGATCTCGGCTTAAGGGAACCCTACACCGGGAGCGTACCCCTGGTCAGCGGGGAAATCGCCGAGGATTTGACCCATTATTTTGCCGTTTCAGAACAAACCCCATCGGTAGTGGCCCTGGGGGTCCTGGTGGATATAGACAATTCCGTGAAAGGAGCAGGGGGTATCCTGGTGCAGTTAATGCCCGGCGCCACCGAAGACTTAATTGTTAAACTGGAAGAAAACATCGCCGCCCTCCCTGCCGTGAGCCGTTACTTTGGGGAAGGGCATACACCGGAAGAGCTGTTAGGGCTGGTACTGAAAGGGTTTGATTACCGGATACTGGCGGACCAGCCTTTAATGTTTGACTGCGATTGTTCCCGGGCCAAGCTGGAAGAGATCCTGGTCAGTTTGGGGGAAGAGGAGCTCCGGTCCCTGGGTGAAGAGCAGGGCGGGGCGGAAGTGCGCTGCCATTATTGTAATAAAACTTACCGCTTTACCCGGGACGACCTGGTACGCATCATCCGGGAGATGAAAGAGCGGGACTAGAGAGAAGCATAAAGAACCTCCGCCGGAACATATAGATCTGGTGAATGATTTTCAGTTTATTGGCTACACTAACCAGTGACGCAACTGGCGGGGGTGGAGAATGAAAAAGGCCAATTTGCTGAATGACCTGAATGGTTCCCAGTGGCTCTTTTGGACTGATACCTTATATATTACCAGTTTCTCGCCTGATGCTACCCACCCTTTACGCAAGGAACACGGGGCCATGAAGCCGCCTGAATTAATGGCGGAGATCATCAGTTTTTTTACCAAACGGGAAGAACTGGTCTTGGACCCTTTTGCCGGTGTGGGGGGCACTTTGCTGGGAGCGGCCTTAACGAAAAGGCGTGCCGTTGGGTATGAGCTGAATCCCCGCTGGGTGGAAATCTACCGGCAGGTCCAAAGGGATTATGTCGTGCAGCAGGGAAAGCTGGTGCCCAGGTCCATGGTAACCGCCAGGCAGGGTGAGGACATTAAGGCTCCCCTGTACCAGGGAGACTGCTTAGCCCTAATGACGGGACTGGAACCGGCATCCGTCGATGCTGTCATCACGGATCCTCCTTACGGCTGCCATCACCGGGTGACGGGTTTCCCCGGTGAAACCAATTTCAGTATGTTTAACGAAGGGGATCCCCGGGATTTCGCTAATGCCGCCGACTATGACGCCTTTTTTACATTGATGGAACGATTCGGCCGGGAAGCCTGGCGGGTGTTAAAACCCGGCCGCTATCTTGTCATGATTGTAGGGGACCGCTATCTCAAAGGAGAATTCTTTCCCCTGGGTTTCCGGGTGGCGGAAAAAATGCGTCAAGTAGGTTTTAAACTTAAAGGGGTGCGCCTGTGGAGCAACAAGGCCACCCAGCGCCCCCTCAAACCTTATGCAGTTTACACCAGTTTTGTACCTAACATTACCCACCAGAATATTTTGATCCTGCGAAAAGAAGCTTGACAGCATCAAGGACCAGGGAGTACACTTAAAAAGAAATTAATGCCTTTAAGGAGGTCCAGCGAGGCCAGAAGGCAAAAACCGACCGTAGGTCATGCCTTCAAGCCTGCCTCCCTAAGGGTGCGCAGGTTTTTGCTTAAGGAGGTAATACAATGCAGCTGGTAAAAAAAGTTGAGATTATGGACGCCGAGAAAATGCGGCGGGCACTGACCAGGATCGCCCATGAGATTCTGGAGAAAAACCGCAGCACGGAAAACCTGGTATTGGTCGGCATTAGGAAGCGCGGTGTGCCTCTAGCGGAGCGACTTCAGCAGCTCATCATGCAGATTGAAGGACAGACTTTGCCCCTCGGTGTGCTTGACATTACCCTGTATCGTGATGACTTGACCACTTTAGCTTACCAGCCCATCGTCCATCATACCGACATTCCCTTTGACATTAACGGTAAGAGAGTTGTTTTGGTAGATGACGTGCTCTATACGGGCCGTACCGTCCGGGCGGCTTTGGATGCACTGATGGATTTGGGCAGGCCGGCCCAGATCCAACTGGCTGTTTTAGTGGACCGGGGACACCGGGAACTGCCGATTCGCGCTGATTATGTAGGGAAGAATGTACCTACTTCACATAAAGAGATCATTTCCGTGGAAGTAGCGGAAATTGACGGTCATGATGCAGTCCTGATTCTGGAAAAAACAGAATAGCAGCCTATGCACTCCTTTAACTTTGTTCCTGTGAGACAAGAAGGAGGTGGGGACCAGGTACTGGGATGAAAAACCTCTTTGTTGCCAAGCAAGAGGTTTTTTTTGTGGCCATAACCCATTTATCCAAACCATACGAAGGAGGAACCAGCCATGAAATGGCAGCGTAAAGATTTGCTTGGATTGCAGGACTTGTCTGCCGAAGAGATTATGCTCATCCTGAATACAGCCGGGCCCATGAAGGAGATTCTTTCCAGACCGATTAAGAAAGTACCTGTGCTCAGGGGCAAAACCATCGTGACCATGTTTTATGAGCCCAGCACCAGGACCAGGACTTCTTTCGAACTGGCCGGGAAATACCTGAGTGCGGATACAGTTAACCTGGCCATGTCTACCAGCAGCGTGCAAAAGGGAGAATCCCTGAAAGATACCGCCCTCACCATTGAGGCTATGAAAGCTGATGTATTGATTATGCGCCATGAGGCTACCGGAGCTCCCCATTTCATGTCCCGTATCGTCAACAGCCGGGTCATCAATGCGGGAGACGGTATGCATGAACACCCGACCCAGGCTCTTTTAGATTTGTTCACTATTCAGGAGAAGAAAGGAAAGATTGAGGGACTCACCGTGGCGATCTTGGGTGATATCCTGCACAGCCGGGTGGCGCGTTCCAATATCTGGGGTTTAACCAAGCTAGGCGCCAAGGTCAGGGTGGTGGGCCCCAGCACCCTGCTGCCCGATTACTTCAAAAAGATGGGCGTAGAGATTTACCACAGTGTGGAGGAAGCCGTTAAAGACGTAGATGTCATCAACGTGCTGCGCCTGCAAAGAGAAAGGCAGAAAAAAGGTCTCTTGCCCTCCTTGAGGGAGTACAGCCGTCTCTTCTGCCTCACCCCGGAACGGTTACAGCTGGCCAAACCGGACGCGTTAGTGCTGCATCCCGGGCCCATGAATAGGGGTGTGGAAATCGCTTCCGAGGTGGCCGACGGTCTGCAGGCTGCCATCAATGAACAAGTGACCAACGGGGTAGCAGTGCGCATGGCCATTCTATACTTGCTGATGGGAGGTAGTACCGATGATGTTGCTGCTTAAAGGTGGCAGAGTGATTGACCCGGCCAATGACCTGGATGATATCAGGGATGTTTTGATTGCCGACGGGAAAATCAAAGCCGTTGATAGAAATATCCAAGCGGCAGACGCCGTCGTTTACGATGTAACGGGCAAGATCGTGAGCCCGGGCTGGATCGATATGCACGTGCACTTGCGGGAACCCGGGTTTGAGCACAAGGAAACCATCTATACGGGTACGAGAGCCGCGGTGGCCGGGGGTATCACGGCAGTTGCCGCCATGCCTAACACTAACCCGGTGGCGGACAACCAGTCGGTGATTGCCTTCGTGAAGGATAAGGGCCGGCAAGTCGGGTATGCAAAAGTCTTCCCTATCGGGGCCATTACTAAAGGCTCTCAAGGAGAGGAACTGGCGGAAATAGGAGACATGTACGAGGCCGGTGCGGTGGCCATTTCCGATGACGGCAAGCCGGTTATGAACGGCCAGCTCATGCGGCTGGCCATGGAATACGCCAGGATGTTTGACCTGCCCGTCATCAGTCACGCCGAAGACTTGAAACTGGCCAATGACGGTTTCATGCATGAGGGATACGTCTCCACTGTGCTTGGTTTCAGGGGGATTCCTTCCGTGGCCGAAGAAGCTATGGTGGCCAGGGACTTGCTCTTGGCCCAGATGACCGACAGC
Organism: Clostridia bacterium; assembly: GCA_012840125.1. NCBI lineage: Bacteria > Bacillati > Bacillota > Clostridia > Clostridia bacterium. The sequence continues at coordinate 6,191 of DULZ01000092.1, forward strand.
CGCCTGCATATCGCCCACGTGTCCACTAAAGGTGCAGTGGAGATGATCCGGGAAGCGAAAAAGAGAGGCATCCCAGTAACCGCTGAAGTGACTCCCCACCACCTGACCCTCACCGATGAAGCAGTCCAGAGTTTTGATACTTCCACCAAGGTCAATCCTCCTCTCCGTGCCAGGGAAGACCAGGAAGCCCTGCTCCAAGGTCTTGTGGACGGGACCATTGATGTGATAGCCACTGATCACGCACCCCATGCCGGGGAGGAAAAAGAAGTGGAATTCGCGTATGCTCCCTTTGGCTTGATCGGCTTGGAGACCATGGTGCCCCTGGTGGTGGATCGCCTGGTGCATCAAGGGCGTTTGACCTGGAAAGACGCCATCGCCAAGGTGACCGTGAACCCGGCCCGTATTCTAGGCTTGGAGTTGGGTACCTTGACCGTCGGACAAGCTGCAGATATCACCGTGATCGATCCGGAGAAGGTAGCCAGGGTGGACAAAGAGCGCTTTTATTCCATGGCCAGGAATACTCCTTTTGACGGTTGGGACTTAAAAGGCTGGCCGGTGATGACCATTGTTGACGGCCGCGTCCTGATGGAGGACGGGCGGCTGGTAGACACAGGGAGGTAGTCATGGCAGCAGTCGTGCAGGGCCGGTTAATGGAAAAGGAAAGCTTGGGGCAGAAGTATTTTTGGCTGAAAGTACTGGCCCCCGAAATCGCCGGGCAGGCCCAGCCGGGCCAGTTTGTGCAGGTCAGATGCGGTGACACCCTGGATCCCTTTTTGCGCCGCCCCTTAAGCCTCCACCGATTCCACCGCCGGGAGGGCACGGTGGAATTCCTGGTCCAGCGCAAAGGAAAAGGCACTGCTTGGCTGGCCCACCGGGAACCGGGGCAGGTTTTGGACCTGTTAGGTCCTCTAGGCCGGGGATTTACCCTTCACCGGAAGCAAAGGGCTTTATTAGTGGGTGGGGGGATTGGGGTTGCTCCCCTGCTGGCCCTGGCGGAAGCCCTGGCCCGCTCGGGCAGCCCCCCGGTTACCCTGTTAGGAGCCAACAGCAGCCGGGATCTGCTGAAGGTGGAGGAATTCCGCCGTTACAGCGCGGCGGTAGCCGTATCCACCCTGGACGGGAGCGCCGGCAGAGCCGGTTTAGTCACGGAGTTGCTGGAAGAGGAATTAAGAAATGGTTTTCAAGGATTTATTTACACCTGCGGGCCCATGGGCATGATGCAAAAAGTGGCTGAATTAGCCCGGCATTTCGGAGCAGAAGGCGAAGCCTCCCTGGAAGCCAACATGGCCTGTGGGATTGGCGTCTGCCTGGGATGCACCTGCGAAATCAGAGGAGAACAAGGGCCAACCTACGCCCACGTGTGTACCGACGGCCCGGTGTTCCCTCTGGAGGCGGTGATCGACTATGTCTAAAGTGGATATGACGGTGGATATCGGCGGACTGAAAATGAAAAACCCGGTCTTAACTGCTTCCGGTACTTTCGGCTACGGCCTGGAGTTCCAGCGGTTTTATGACATCCAGCTTTTGGGAGGCATCGTGGTTAAAGGCACCACTCTTAAGCCCAGGGCCGGCAATCCCCCGCCCCGGGTGGTGGAGACGGCGGCCGGCATGTTAAACAGCGTGGGCCTTGAGAATCCGGGGGTGGATCACCTCATTGAACATATTATGCCCAAGCTGGCTCCCCTGGACCTGGCCGTCATTATCAATATCTCAGGCAATACCGTGGAGGAATACGGCCTTTTGGCCGAAAAGCTGGACCGGGTGCCGGGGGTAAAGGGGCTGGAGGTGAACATTTCCTGCCCCAACGTGAAGGCCGGGGGGCTGGCTTTCGGCACCTGTCCTACCCAGGCAGCCGCTGTGATCAGGGCGGTGCGGCAGGCTACCCGCCTGCCTGTGATTGCCAAGCTTTCACCCAATGTGACGGATATTGTGTCCATTGCCCGGAGTGTGGAGGAGGCAGGCGCTGACGCCGTTTCCCTCATCAACACCTTGCTGGGCATGGCTATAGATATCAAGCAAAAGAAGCCGGTGCTGGCCAACACTTTCGGGGGGCTGTCCGGCCCGGCCATTAAACCGGTGGCCTTGCGGATGGTGTGGCAGGTGAGCCGGGCGGTGAAGATTCCCGTCATCGGGATGGGAGGCATTGTAAGTGTCGAAGACGCCCTGGAGTTTCTCATGGCCGGGGCCAGTGCCGTGGCCGTCGGAGCCGGCAGCTTTGTGAATCCTTATCTTGCCCTGGAGATAGTCCGGGGGTTAGAATCGTATTGTCGAACAGAGGGTGTGGCCAGCGTGCGGCAATTAACGGGCTTGGCCTGGCCCGAGAGTAGAGGAGGCACCAGATGAAAGTTAGTACGAAAGACAGGTTGATCCTGGCCCTGGATTACGATACGATGGCGGATGTGGAGAGAATAGTGGACAGCCTGCGAGGGCAAGTCAGCTTTTACAAAGTGGGGCTGCAGCTTTTTAGCCGGAACGGCCCCCAGGCCATCCGGTACCTGGTGGAGCAAGGCGCCAAAGTGTTTGCCGATCTTAAACTGCATGATATTCCCAACACGGTGGCCAAAGCTACCCGAGCCTTGACTGCCCTGGGAGTCAATATCATTGATGTGCATGTCTCCGGCGGTATGGAAATGATGCGGGCGGCGGCCCGGGCGGCGGAGGAAGCGGCCCAGGCATACGGTGTGGCCAAACCGGCGGTCATCGGAGTGACGGTGCTGACGAGCTTGGACCAGCACAGCCTGGCAGAGCTGGGCTTGCCCGGCGAGGACGTAACCCGGCTGGCCGTGAACTGGGCCAGGCTGGCCCAAGCAGCCGGTCTGGACGGGGTGGTAGCTTCCCCGCTAGAGGCAAGAGCCATCAGGGAAGCCTGCGGCCAAGAGTTTATCATCGTGACGCCGGGTATTAGACCCCGGACCGTGGGGGCCCATGACCAGAAGCGGATTACCACCCCCGGTGAAGCCTTAGCTTTGGGGGCCTCCCACCTGGTGGTGGGACGGGCCATTACGGAGGCGGGTGATCCCAAAGCCATGGCCGCGGCTATTATACAAGAGATGGAGGGTGTATCTTGCTGACCAAAGAAGAGATGCTTAAAATCCTCGAAGAAACGGAAGCGCTCTTAACGGGACATTTCCTGCTCACCTCGGGAAAACACAGCGATCGCTATATTCAATGCGCTAAAGTGCTGCAGTACCCCGAACATACGGCGGTGTTGAGTAAAGGCATGGCGGAACCCTTCCAGGGGAAAGGGATCTCCTGTGTGGTGGGGCCGGCCATGGGCGGCATCATCGTGGCTTACGAGGTGGCGCGCCAACTGGGAGCCAGGGCCCTGTTTACGGAGCGGGAAAACGGCAAAATGACCCTGAGAAGAGGTTTTACTCTGGCAAAAGGTGAGAAAGTTCTGGTGGTGGAGGACGTGATCACCACGGGCGGCTCGGTGAAAGAAGTGGTCCAACTGGTTCAGGAACTGGGCGCCGAAGTGGTTGGCGTCACCTGTATCGTGCAAAGAGGGACGGAAGTGGATCTGGGCGTGCCCTTGGTACCCTTGTTGTCCCTGTCTATTGCCGCTTATGAGCCCGGTGACTGCCCCTGGTGCCGGCAAGGAATACCGGCGGTTAAACCGGGGAGCCGGAATTTGCAGGCCGGGCGCTAGCCCGGCCTAAAAAGCAGTTGGCGGGTTTGAAAGCATGAAAGTTGTAACACTCCTTTTGGTAGGGTGCCTGCTGTTTCTAACGGTGGTTGTGCCGGAGGCCGGGGCTGTTACCCCGGCAGAATTAACCGACTACCGGAGAACAGCGGCTGCACTGCACGATTCCCAGCAAATTAGCGATGCTGCCTACCAAATTTTTACTACTGCGGTGGAAATCTACCTGGCTCATGAAGCAGGTCTTTTTGCCGGTGAAGAAATTGCTGCTCTGGTGACGGCCAGCCTGGGGCTGGAAAAGCAGGATTGGCCGCGGCGTGGGGACACGGCCGGCAAAGCCCTGTCCTTGTTTGCTTCTTTGTACCACGACTATGCCTTGGTCAACGATCTCCTGGCTGCATCGGAGCTCTGGGCTCCCAATAAACGAGAGCTGGAGCTGTTATTATTAGCCCGGCAGCTTTTGGACCGAGTAGGGACCAAGGAAGACAGCGATGTTATTAGACTGGGAAACATTTGGGAAGGCATTGCCAACAGCTACCGGGAAGAAAAACTTGGGGCCATGCCGTCTAATCAACCGTTGCCCCAGTGGGAGAGCTTAAGTGAAGAAGAAGCACGGCAAATGTTTGTGGCCTATGCCAGGTGGGTTACGGTCAATTACAAGTGGATGCTCCTGGCCCGGGACCGTTACCGGGACATGAACTGGCCCTTTTTAGAAGGAGAAGGGCTGCTGGTCAACTGGGAGGAGTACTCCCCAGAGCAGGATTGGACGTACGGCTGGGAACTGCTTCTCGTACCCCTGGGACTGGCCCTGTGTGTTCCGCTCGTCTGGCTGGGCCGCCGGTCCAAGCATCCCTCCCGGCAGCAGTGCGGCAAATAGCCAGGGGCCGGCAGTTCCTCCGGCCCTTTGGCGGGGCGGGTCCGTGCTAGGGCTGCCCCTGAGACTTGATTTTTTCCACCAGGGCAGCATCCGGTGTAACATAGATGGTTTGATGGTTTTCATAGATGACCATGCCCGGTTTAGCCCCACTGGGCTTTTTTACATATCTCCGCTGGGTGAAATCAACAGGGATGTTACTGCCCATGCGGCCTTTGCTGAAATAAGCCGCCAGATTTGCCGCTTCCCACAGGGTTGCTTGGGGGATCTCTTTTCCTTCCGGATTCCTGATAATCACATGGGAACCCGGCAGGTCTTTGGTGTGCAGCCACAAGTCCTGATCCTTGGCTAGTTTCAGGGTCAAGTAATCATTTTGCTTGTTGTTCTTGCCCACCAGGATGGCGAAACCGTCGGAGGACCGGAAAGTGGTGATAACCGGTTTCGTTGAGGTGGTTTTGGCCGGCCTGGCGGGGCTGCTCTGAAAATACCCTTGTTTCGCCAGTTCTTCCTCGATTTCCTTCAATTCCGCCATGGTATCAGCGTTTTCCACACTGTGCAGGATGCTTTCCAGGTAGACGGTTTCTTCCCGTGTTTCTTCATAATATTGTCTGGCTTTTTGTGCGGCATGCTTGGCTTTATTGTAAAGGTGGAAATAGCGCTGGGCATTGTCCGCCGGGGAAAGCTCCGGCAGGAGTTCAATCGTGATTGTTTTTCCTTCGGGATCATAAAAGTCTTCCAGCTCCACCACCCGGTCTCCAGGCTTTAGCCGGTACAAATTGGCCGTCAGGATCTCGCCTTTAATCCGGAAAGTATCGGCTTCCCGGGCTAACCGGATCGTATCTTGCTGCAAAGCAGCCTTTTTGTGACAGCGTTCCAGTTCCTTCTGCACTTTTTGCTTCAGCCTGTGCCGCAAATGCTGCCAAGCCTGCAGTTCCCGGTGGGCTTGGTAATAAAGGTCGACGGTTTCATTGACGGAAGGGGGATGGATAAGCCCGTCCCCGCTGAAATGGGTCAACCTGAAAGCCGAAAAAGCTTGAAATCCCCGGGCCCCTTTCACCAAGCTGGGCGCGGGGCAGCCGGCAGCCAATTCTTTTAACAGGCTGCCTAAGGCCTCGTACAGCCTGCCGAATTCGTAGGCTCCCATGGTATCCACCGGCATGTCCGGGTCTAACCCGGCGCGGCAAACCAGTTCCTTGCCCAGCAGGGGGCTGAAACCGTCCAGGTAATTGACGGCGGCTTTGACCGCAGTCTCCCCCAGGTATTGCAGCAAGCCCTGTTCCAGATCCTCGTAACTGACAGTACGAGGGTCTTTTTTGTGCTGGGCGGGGGGAGCAACGTAGGGGATGCCCGGCAGCACTTCGCGGTGGCGGCTTACGGCGTGGCTGTACCTTTTGATGCCGTCGATGATCAGTCCTGTTTCCGGGTTGATGAGGATAATATTGCTGTGTTTTCCCATGATTTCGCAGACTAACTGCCGCCGGCATAATTCATGGAGTTCATTGTAGACCTGGACGGTGATCACCAGCACCCGCTCCAGGCCTTGCTGTGTGACAGCCGTAATCTGGCCACCCTCCAGGTGCTTCCGCAGCAGCATGCAAAACATGGGGGGCTGGGGTGGGTTGTCGTAAGTGCACCAGGTTAGGTGAAGCCTGGCTCCGGTGGCTTCGGCACTTATGAGTAAACGGTGTTTTGTCCCATCCGGTTGTCTTAAGTGAAGCAGGATGATGTATTGTTCCGGCTGGTAAATGCGAAGAATTTTCGCCCCGACCAGCGTCTGCAGCTCGGCCGTCACTCCAGCCATGGTCATACCGTCGTAAGCCATAAATCTTTCTCACCCTTTGCGGACTTGGTACATGACAGTTTTCAGTATATCACTTTCTGCCTGAGGGGAAAAGTTTCTCGTGCTTTGTCCCCCGCCCGGTGGTATTTATTAGCAGCAGGAGGAATATAAATGCCCTAGGAAATGATTACCAGAGCTAGGGGGGTTGATTTTGCCGAAGTATCAGTGGTATCAATTAGAACAGCAGGAAGTCGGGCAGCTCTTAAAAACCGACATCACGAAAGGGTTAAGCCAGGCGGAAGCGCAGCGGCGCCTGGAGACTTACGGGGCCAATCAGCTGCAGGAACAGGAGGGGATTTCGCCCGTCAAAATCCTGGCCTCGCAATTCACCGATGTGATGGTATTAATTCTCATCGGTGCCACCCTGATCTCCGGCTTGCTGGGAGAATATGCCGATGCGATTACCATACTGGTCATTATATTTCTCAATGCGACGTTAGGGTTTGTGCAGGAGTACCGGGCGGAAAAGTCCATGGAGGCCCTGAAAAGCCTGGCGGCGCCGGAAGCCACCGTTTTAAGGGGCGGGAGCGAGATGAGAATCCCTGCCAGAGATGTGGTCCCGGGTGATATCTTAATCTTGCATGCCGGGGACAAAGTGGCCGCCGATGCCCGCATTGTGGAAAGCCATAACTTGGAAATTGAGGAATCCATGTTAACAGGAGAGTCATATCCCATTCCCAAAACCGCGGCGAAAATTGACCGGCAAAATGTGCCTTTGGGGGACCGGCGCAATATGGCCCATTTGGGCACCGCCGTGACGAAAGGCTGGGGCAAGGGAATAGTGGTGGCCACCGGCATGCAGACGGAAATGGGGCAGATTGCCGCTTTGATGGACACGGTCAAATCCGAGGAAACACCTCTGCAAAAAAGGTTGGCCCAGCTGGGTACCTGGTTGGCTTTATCCTGTCTTTTCATTTGTGCCCTGATCATGATTACCGGGGTCCTGCGCGGCGAGCCTGTGTATCAAATGTTCCTGGCCGGTGTCAGCCTGGCGGTGGCCGCCATTCCCGAAGGGTTGCCCGCCATTGTGACGGTGGCTTTGGCGATCGGGGTGCAGAAGATGGTCCGGCGGCAGAGTATCGTGCGGAAACTACCGGCTGTGGAGACCCTGGGTTGTGCGACGGTGATTTGCTCCGATAAGACCGGCACCCTGACCCAAAACCAGATGACGGTGAAACAGGTCTACTGCGACGACCGGCTGTTTACTATCACCGGGGATGGGTATGATCCGAAGGGACAATTCCTGGACGGTGACGGGGCGGTGGTCCCGGTTAAGGGAGTGAAGCCCCTAATGTACCTGCTTAAAGTTGCCGCCTTGTGTAACAACAGCAGTCTGGTGCGGGACGGCATTAGCTTAGGCGGTCTTTTTCGCGGTGCCCGGGGCAAAAGAGAGGTTAAATGGACCGTCACCGGCGACCCTACGGAAGGAGCATTGCTGGTACTGGGGGCCAAGGCCAACTACTGGCGGGAAGTCCTGGAGAGAGAAGAAGCCAGGATTGAGGAAATCCCTTTCGATTCCGACCGTAAGCGGATGACGGTGATTACCAAGGGCGAGCAAGGGTTAAACGCCTACACGAAAGGAGCCCCCGATGTCATCCTGGATCTTTGCGACCGGATCATGCTAGGCGGCAGGGTCATGCCTTTGACAGGCGACAAGAAACAGGCCTTGCTGCAGCAGCATGAAGCCATGGCCAAAAAGGCCCTGCGGGTGATTGCCCTGGCCTATAAGCCTTTGGGACCGGTAATGAAGGACGGGCCGGCAGAGGAACTGGTGGAGCGAGACTTGATTTTTCTTGGTCTGGTAGGTATGATTGATCCCCCGCGGCCCGCTGCCGTCAAAGCCATTCAGGTTTGCCGTCAGGCGGGCATTAAACCGGTGATGATCACCGGCGATCACCAGGTGACGGCGGAAGCCATTGCCAGGGAAATGGGGTTTCCCTTGGAGGGCAAAAGGGTCATGACCGGTGCCGAACTGGACCGGCTGACGGAGGAGGAGTTGGCCGGGGTAGTAGAAGATATCAGCATCTATGCCCGGGTTTCTCCTAAACATAAATTGCGGATTGTGCGCGCCCTGAAACAGCGAGGCCACGTGGTGGCTATGACCGGCGACGGGGTGAACGACGCACCGGCGGTCAAGGAGGCAGACATCGGCATCGCCATGGGCAAAACAGGAACCGATGTGACCAAGGAAGCATCGGCCATGATCCTGGCCGATGATGATTTTGCCACCATTGTGGCCGCGGTGGAAGAAGGGAGAGCTATCTATGATAATATCAGGAAATTCATCCGCTACCTGCTGTCGTCCAATATTGGGGAAATCGTGACGATGTTTCTGGCTGCTTTGCTGGGCATGCCCCTCCCGTTGCTGCCCATCCAAATCCTGTGGGTGAACCTGGTTACCGACGGGCTGCCGGCCCTGGCCCTGGGCATGGATAAGGCCGACCCGGATATCATGCAAAGGCCGCCCCGTCATCCCAGGGAAAGCGTTTTTGCCCACGGCTTAGCCAAAATCATCCTCAGCCGGGGCATACAAATCGGGCTGGGTACGCTGCTGGTTTTCCTGGTGTCCTATTACCTGTCCCTGGGTGATTTAACCCTGTCCAGAACCATCGCTTTTACCACTCTGGTCTTCTTCCAGCTGTTCTACGTATTTGAATGTCGTTCGGAGCGGCATACTCCTTTTGAAATAGGTTTCTTCGGGAACCCGCTTTTGGTGCTGGCGGTAAGCCTTTCCGTAATGATGCAGCTGGCGGTCATCTACCTGCCCGTGCTGCAGCCGGTATTCAAAACCACGGCTCTCAATGAGGTGCACTGGCTGTTGATCCTGCTGGTGTCGGGCGGGCCGACGTACTTGACCGGGTTACGCTATTTGCTCTCCCATTTCCCGAAAAGAAAACCTGTCTACAATCAGTAAAGGAGGCAGGCATGCCGTCTTTGGCCTTGATCAACCAGCGGCCAAAGGGTGTGCCTTCCTTTATTTTTGCCGGGCAAAAAGGGTATTTTACAGCGAAAGCAGAAATAATGGAAATACGAACATATAAGGTTATATTGGGGAGGAAGGTATTTTTTTATGCCAAAAAGCATGACCGGTTACGGCAGGGGCCAAAGTCAAGGCTGTGGGAAAAGAGTGACGGCGGAAATGAAATCCGTCAACCACCGGTATCTGGAAATACAGGTGAAGCTGCCGAAACAGTATTATGCCTTGGAGGAAAGAATCAGGAATTTGGTCAAGCAGCATGTTTCCCGGGGCCGGGTGGATGTGTTTCTCAACGTGGAAGAAACAGAAGAAAGCCCGCGATTCGTCAAGGTTGACAAAGAATTGGCAATAGCTTATTATAATTCCTTGAAGGAATTAGGCGAATTTCTCAAAATTCCGCTGAATATTACGCTATTTGAACTTTGCCAGCTACCTGACATCATCGAGATACAGGAAGCTGAATTGGATATGGAGGCTTTCTGGCCTGTGTTGCAAGAAGCCCTGCTGGCTGCGGCGGAGGGGCTGGTGGCCATGCGGCAGGTGGAGGGAGATGCCTTAGCCAGGGACTTGCTCCGGCGACAGCAGTCCATCTTGGCTTTGGTGGATAGAATAGACAGCCGCTCTCAGGTAATGCCGGCCCTTTACCAGAAGAGGCTCCAAGAAAGGCTCCAGGATTTGCTGGCGGGGGTTCCGGTTGATGAGCAACGGCTGGCCATGGAAGTGGCTATCCTGGCTGAGCGAAGCGCCATTGATGAAGAACTGGTGCGCATGCGTAGCCATTTAACCCAACTGGTCAGCAACCTCAAGGCGGCTGAGCCGGTGGGGAGGAAACTGGACTTTTTGGTGCAGGAGCTGCACCGGGAAATCAATACGATTGGTTCCAAGGCCAATGACTTGGAGATCAGCCAACTGGTGGTAGAAGTAAAAAGTGAGCTGGAAAAGATCCGGGAACAGGTGCAGAATCTAGAGTAACGGAAGAAGCTCACAGTGGCAAAAGGGGGGCGTTTCTTGGAAATCAGGCTCATTAATATTGGATTCGGCAATATAGTCTCGGCAAATCGGATTGTGGCGATTGTCAGCCCGGAGTCAGCACCGATCAAGCGCATCATCCAGGAAGCACGAGACAGGGGTATGCTGATCGATGCCACTTATGGGCGCAGGACCAGAGCGGTGATTATCACGGACAGCGAGCATGTCATCTTGTCCGCTGTGCAACCGGAAACCGTAGCCAATCGATTAATTAATAAGGAACAGCCTGCTCAAGGAGATGTGGCGGAATAAATCCTTCTGAGGATTCTCAGGGAAGGAGGCATGCTGATGAACCAACCCAAACTGGAAGAACTAATGCGCCATGTGGACAGCAAGTACAGCTTGGCGGTGCTGGCGGCCAAGCGGGCCCGCCAGATTACCAACGCCCATACCAATAAAGAGGAATTGATTAAACCTGTGACCCAGGCTCTGTATGAGATTGCTGAAAATAAATTTAATTACCGGTTCTCTACATCTAAGTTCAAATAGTTAACCCAGGGTGACCGGGGTGTCACCGGGAAGGGGTGTACAGGTGGAGAGAAAAAACATACTGGTAGGGGTGACCGGTGGCATTGCGGCTTACAAGGCTGCCGACCTGGTGAGCCAACTGGTTAAGCAGGGGCATGACGTGCAGGTGGTCATGACCGAGAATGCCTGCCGGTTTATTTCTCCCGTGACTTTTGCAGCGTTGACGGGCAAGGCGGTTTGGTTGGATGAATTCACCTCTTCTTCCGGCATGGCTGTGCCCCATGTACAACTGGCCGGTGCAGCGGATCTTTTCGTGGTGGTTCCAGCGACGGCTAACACCATTGCCAAGTTGGCCTGGGGGTTAGCCGATAATCTTTTGACCTCCATTGCTTTGGTGTTCAACAAAACCCTTCTGGTGGCCCCGGCCATGAACACCAATATGTACCGGCACCGGGCGGTGCAGGATAATTTAAACATCCTGAAAAGAAGAGGAGCGCACATCATCGAACCGGAAGAAGGCAGGCTGGCCTGCGGTGCCGTGGGTACCGGCAAGCTGGCGTCGGTGGAACGGATTTTAGCCGCCATCGAATACCATTTATTTGCCTCGAAAACCTTAACCGGCAAGAAAGTCATCGTCACCGCGGGAGGAACCAGGGAAAACATAGATCCGGTACGCTTTATCGGTAACCGTAGCTCCGGAAAAATGGGTTTCGCACTGGCTAAAGCCGCCATGTTAAAAGGAGCTGAGGTTATTTTAGTTTCGGGTCCGGTTGCCCTGCAGCCGCCTGTTAACGTTCGTTTTGTTCAGGTGGAGACGGCAGCAGAAATGCGGCAGGAGGTTTTGGAGCATTATCCCGAAGCTCAGGTAGTGATCATGGCCGCTGCCGTAGCCGATTACCGGGTGGCCAGGCCTTTTGAGACAAAGATTAAAAAGCGAGAAGCCGAGTTAGAGCTCTTGCTGACTAAGAATCCTGATATTCTGAAGGAACTAGGGGAAAAGAAACAAAACCAGGTGTTAGTCGGGTTTGCGGCAGAGACGGAAGACTTGATAGGAAATGCGCGGCATAAGTTGGAGCAAAAGAATTTGGACCTGATTGTCGCCAATGATGTCACACGTCAGGATGCCGGTTTTCATGCCGATACTAACTTGGTTACTCTCCTTTTCCCTGACGGTCAACGGCAAGCACTGCCTTTAATGCCCAAAGAAGAGTTAGCTCACCGGATTTTAGAGACCATAGAGAGCTTACCCCGGTTTCATAAACTAGATCAAATAGACAGAGGATAAGGAGAGTGGCATCATGAGAAAATTGTTTACTTCCGAATCAGTGACTGAGGGACATCCGGACAAGATCGCCGATCAAATTTCCGATGCGGTGTTGGATGCTATTCTGGCGTCAGACCCGGATGCCCGGGTAGCCTGCGAAACGGCAGTGACCACCGGTTTGGTGCTGGTAACCGGTGAGATTACCACCGATATCTATGTGGATATTCCTAAAATCGTGCGGGATACCGTGCGGGAAATCGGCTATACCAGGGCCAAGTACGGTTTCGATGCCGATACTTGCGCCGTTTTAACCGCCATTGACGAGCAGTCCCCCGACATTGCTTTAGGGGTGGACAAGGCTTTAGAAGCCAAGCTGGGAGAGATTCATGACGAATTTGCCACCGGTGCAGGGGACCAGGGGATGATGTTCGGTTTTGCTTGTGATGAGACACCGGAGTTGATGCCCCTACCCATCTCTTTGGCCCATAAACTGTGCCAAAAACTGGCGGAGTTGAGAAAGAACCGCACTTTGTCCTATTTGCGGCCTGACGGCAAGTCCCAGGTGACGGTGGAATACGAAAACGGTAGGCCCATTCGCGTGGATACGGTGGTTTTGTCCACCCAGCACCGCCCTGATATCGAAATGGACATGATCCGTCACGACTTGGTTGAGCAGGTAATCAAGAAGGTCATTCCGGAAAACCTGTTGGATGAAAACACCAAGTTTTATGTCAATCCCACCGGCCGTTTTGTCATCGGCGGGCCCCAAGGAGATACCGGGTTGACCGGCCGGAAAATCATCGTTGATACCTACGGGGGTTACGGCCGCCATGGCGGCGGTGCTTTTTCCGGCAAAGATCCCACCAAGGTGGACCGCTCCGCCTCTTATGCAGCGCGGTATGTGGCTAAGAATATTGTCGCTGCCGGGCTGGCCCGGCGTTGTGAAGTGCAGCTGGCTTACGCCATTGGGGTGGCCAAGCCGTTAGCTATTTATGTGGATACTTTCGGTACCGGCAAGGTCGGCGATGATGTGTTGGCCAAACTCATCGAGAAGCACTTTGACCTGAGACCCGCAGCCATTATCAAAGAACTCGATTTACGGCGTCCCATCTACAAGCAAATAGCCGCCTACGGTCATTTCGGCCGGCCGGAACTCGATTTGCCCTGGGAGAAAACGGATAAAGCGGAGATCTTGCGCCAAGAAGCAGGTTGTTAATCATGGCAGCAGCACTACCTTAAGCAGTGCTGCTTTTTCATAGGGGGTGAATGCGGTGATGCGCTCTGTAAGAGAGAGGGTGGAGATTATCCAAGGCGACATTACCAAGCTGGCTGTAGACGCCATTGTCAATGCGGCCAATAACAGCTTGCTGGGAGGCGGCGGTGTGGACGGGGCCATTCACCGGGCAGGTGGGCCGGCTATTCTGGAGGAATGCATGAAGATCCGGGAGAAACAAGGAGGGTGTCCTACCGGGGAAGCGGTGATTACCACGGGGGGAAACCTGCCCGCCAAATATGTCATCCATACCGTGGGGCCCGTGTGGCGGGGAGGAAACCGGGGAGAAGAGCAGTTGTTAAGAAATGCTTACCGGAACTCCTTGCGCCTGGCCGTGGAACACGGCGTAAAAACGGTGGCCTTTCCCAATATCAGCACCGGGGTATACGGCTATCCGAAAAGAGAAGCGGCTCAGGTAGCCCTGGACGAGGTGGTAAAGTTTCTCCGGGAAGACAGCCGGTTGGAGAAGGTTATCTTTGTGTGCTTTAACCGGGACAACTATGAGATTTACCGGGAAATCTTTGACCAATTGCCGAACTGAGCCTTTAAAACAAAAGTCCTGCGGCAGGAACGACTGCAGGACTTTTGTTTTAGGGTCTGGAGCTGAGGAAGGGATTCGAACCCTCGACCTATTGATTACGAATCAATTGCTCTACCGACTGAGCTACCTCAGCATGAAACTGTCTTTACATAAATCTTAGCTAAGGTACGGTTTTTTGTCAAGATTTAATGCAGAAGAGAATTAAGGAACTTGAGCACCGGATAAGCTTTATGACCAATATGAACGAAATATTGATGCCCTCCACGGGCTAATTTATTATAATACTCGAGAAGTTCAGACAATTCGCAAAACAGAACACGGTGCGAATGGATGAGCTTCCATATTTTAGAGAAATGGGGGTCAGTCATGCGAAACAGGAAACGGGTGTATCTCATCTTGGTACTGCTGTTAGGTTTGTCACTCCTGGTGGCAGGCTGTGGAGGCGGTGGAAACACCAGTTCTACACCGGCTCCGTCGGACAACCAGGGGGGAGAAACGTCAGCGGCAGGAGACAGGAGTAATTGGCCGTCTTCTTTAACCATCGGTTCTGCATCCATTGGCGGTGTGTACCATGTGTATGCCGGTGGTTGGGCACAGGTCATTGAAAAAGCTCTGAGCATCCCCACTGGGGTAGAAGTTACCGGCGGGCCCAATCACAACATGCAGCTGGTGCAAAATGGAGCCGTGGAATTAGGTATGGTCACCATGGGACCCGCTTGGGAAGGCTGGCACGGTGAAGGCGACTGGACTAACGGCGTCCAGCACCGGGATGTCAGGGTGATCTTCCCCATGTATAACACTTATTCCCAGTGGTGGGCTACCAAGGACTCCGGTATTAAGAGCATTTATGATTTAGAAGGTAAGATAGTGGGCGTGGGCCCGGCCGGCGGTACATCCGGTACCTACCATCCAAGGATCTTGGAACTGCTGGGCATCAAAACTACGAACCGCTTGGCCGGATTGAGTGACCTGGTGACCCAACACTTGGACGGCCAGCTTGATGCCAACAGTTTCGCTTCCGGTATCCCCGTGGCCGGTGTGCTGGAAACCGCAGCTCAAAAGGAAATCGTGCTGTTCGGTATTGACGGGGAAGCCAGGGAGAAGGTCATTGCGGAATGGCCGTACTGGAGCCCGGCGACCATCCCTGCTGATGCCTATGACTTCTTGGAGGAAGATGTAGAAACCATCGGCATTTGGAATATGGCTATAGCGCACAAAGACCTGCCTGATGACCTGGTGTATGAAATCGTGAAAGCTGTGTTCGAACATCATGAGGACCTGGTCCTGACCCACAGCTCCGCCGTGGAGACGGTTCCGGAAAACATCGTGCACAATACTTGGATGTGGATGCATCCCGGTGCTATCAAGTATTTTGAAGAATTGGGCATCGAACTGCCTGCCGAAGTGTATCCGCCTGAGTATCAAAAGTAAGGGGACAAGTGCGGCCTTTCCAAGGCCGCATTTCCTCACCGAAGATTCTTGAGAGAAGGGAGTGCCGGTATGACGACTAAAAGCAAGGGTAGCAGCACGGAAGAATTGTCAGCCAAATTGACGCAGGATCCCATCGAACTGGAACCGGATCTGGAAGCGGAAAACAGCATTTTTCGCAACTTGTCAGGGGGCATGGCTAAATTTGTGGCAGTGTTCGGTGCGCTGGTGGCGTTGTTCCATATCATTGTCTTGCGATTTTATCCCTTAGAGACCTGGACTTTTCGTATCCTCCATATTGCCAGCTTGTCCGTACTGGGGTTTCTGTTGGTTCCCGGTTGGGCCAAAGCCAAGCATAAAGTGCACTGGCTTGACTGGATAATGGCCGGCTTAAGTGTGGTTGTTTGCGCTTACGTTCTGTATAACCTGGAGCAGCTGCGGTACCGGGCGGGTGTGCTCCCGGAGACGGCCGATTTTGTGATTGCCTTGATCGGAGTTATTCTTGTGTTAGAATTGACCAGGCGTACGGCCGGGAACTCTTTGCCCATCCTGGCCATCGTCTTCATTCTTTACGCTTTCATGGGACCCTACTTGCCGGGTGTTTTAAAGCATAAAGGATATACCTTGGAACGCTTCTTCACTTACATTTACAGCTTAGACGGTGTATTCAGCGTACCTACTGATATTTCGTCCAGGTACATCATCCTCTTTATCATTTTCAGTGCCTTCCTGCAGTATTCCGGGGTGGGAAGGTACTTCGTGGAATGGGCTTTCTCCATTAGCGGCCACCTGCGGGGCGGCCCGGCCAAAGTGGCGGTGGTATCCAGTGCTTTGATGGGAACCATGAACGGTACTTCGGCCGGTAATGTGGTGGCGACGGGTAGCTTGACCATTCCCTTGATGAAGAAGGTGGGTTATTCACCCCAGTTCGCCGCAGCCACGGAAGCGGTGGCTTCCACCGGTGGGCAGATCATGCCCCCTGTGATGGGTGCCGGTGTGTTCATTATGGCGGAGTTGACCGGCATACGCTATCAGACCATCATGGTTTCCGCCATTATTCCGGCGATCCTGTATTTCCTTTCCGTCTATTTCATGGTTGACCTGGAAGCAATTAAACAAAAGCTCTTCGGCTTGCCGCGGCATATGCTGCCCAGTTTCACTAAAGTCATGAAGCAGAGCTACTTGTTCCTGCCGGTAGTGGTGTTGTTTGCCTTGCTGCTGTCCGGTAAATCAGTTACCTATGCCGGCTTCTATGCCATTGTCAGCAGCCTGGTGATCAGCTGGCTCAGCAAGGATAACCGCATGGGCTTAAGTAAGATATTTACTGCTCTGGAGGCCGGGGCCAAAGGTTCCATTCAGCTGATGGCCGTTTGTGCAGCCGCCGGTATTATCATGGGCGTGATTTCCTTGACGGGTGTCGGTTTGAAAGTCTCGTCCCTGCTGCTGGCCATTGCCGGTACCAGCAAGTTGGCGGCATTGTTATTCACCATGGTCGTGGTCATTCTGTTGGGCATGGGTATGCCCACCACCGCTGCCTATGCCGTGGCGGCGTCCGTCATGGCCCCCGGTTTGATTAGGATGGGGGTCGAGCCCCTGATTGCTCACATGTTCATTTTCTATTTCGCCTGCCTGTCCGCCATTACACCGCCGGTGGCATTGGCCGCCTATGCCGGCGCGGGCATCAGCGGGAGCGATCCTATGAAAACCAGCTTTACCTCCTTTAGATTAGGTATTGCTTCTTATATTGTACCTTTCATGTTCTTCTATGCTCCCGAGCTCTTAGCCATGGGGGACTGGAACATCATCGTGCTCAGGACTGGTACAGCGGCCATCGGTGTCTACGCCCTGGCCTGTTCCATGCAAGGATGGTTTATGGGACCCCTGAACCTGGTCATGCGCGTCCTGTTCTTCGGGGCTGCTTTGAGTTTGATTACGCCTAGTGTATTATTTGATGTCGCCGGGCTGGTGTTCTTAGTGTGCTGTTTCTTCTTCCGGAAGATGGTGCAAAAGGATCGAGGTTCGGCCCAGGTCAGTTCCGTGAGCAATTAGAGATATAGAGGAACTGCTGCCAAGGGGCCTTCTGGTACTTGGAACATGCTCCTCCTATGTAAAGTATACAGCCACCGCCTGTCAAGGATTGGCAGGGCGGTGGCTGTATACTTCATCGCCAGGTGATTTTGGGCGCATTTCTTTTCGGAATGCGGCGATAGGTGCGTAAGGGATAACCGAGGAGCAAAGTGCCTGGCACGCGATGGTCCTCCGGGATGCCCAGGGCTTCCGTCAAGGGAGGATACACATTGGCGGCGGTAGTGAAATAGCCGGCCCAGCAAGCCCCGATACCCATGGCATAGGCAGCGATCTCTAAGTACGTTAAGGCTATGACGCAATCGGTAGCGGATGAAGCGACTTTTTTAGGGGCGTGGGCTACCAACAAGTGGGGCGCATGGTGACATACCCGGTCATGACCCTGGTCCCAATAATGCACAATGTGAGGAAAAGCCAAAGCCTGAGCTGTCTCCGGCTTGTTCTTAATCATGTATTTCATCCAATCCACCACTAAACC
This sequence comes from Clostridia bacterium, assembly GCA_012840125.1. Classification (NCBI taxonomy): domain Bacteria; kingdom Bacillati; phylum Bacillota; class Clostridia; species Clostridia bacterium. The sequence continues at coordinate 24,088 of DULZ01000092.1, forward strand.
TGCCAGTCTTCTTACCTCCGCAGGCTTCTCCACCACAATCCAGTTTACCGGCTGCAAGTTGTGCCCACTGGGTGCATAAGCGGCGGTTTCCAGGAGCTTTTGCAAAACCCGGCGGTCAATGGTGCTGTCTTTGAAAGCACGAATGGAACGCCTGGCCTTGAGCAGGTGTTCTATTTGAGTTGAAGAGGGGAGGGCCTCCTGTTGGACGGGAGGACATTCCTCCGGAGGACAGAATGACCAGCCGATGGCGGCAGCGGGACAGATGGCTATACAATGACCGCACTGCAGGCAGAACTTTTCACCGCCTGCCGGGATGGTGGGAAAACTGCCCTTCCCTTCCCACCGGATAATGCCGGCAGGGCACTCGCCGGCGCAGAGGCCATCCTGTTTACATTTGTCGAAAGAAATGGTAAAATAATTCATTATTACTTCCCCTTTCGCATATTTTGTAAAAAAATGAATTTACAGACAAGTGATTAAACTTGATCCCGGACAGTAGTATCTCATAACTGCCGGCATTTGCCAACGGCAAAGTGATTATTATAACGAGTTAAGGTTCGTCCATGAGGAGGCGCGACAGGATGCGGAGAAAAATTGCCATCGAGCTGCTGGTTATTGCCTTTCTGTTCTTAACTGTGCCCAGTTTACTGGTAGGTATTGCTAGTTACCGGGTAGCGAAAGGCGAACTGGACCAGCTGGGGGCCAGGGCCTTGCAAAACCAGGTCACCATGGCGATGCGGCTCCTGCAGGGGCTCGATTATTGTGTCCAAGAAGGGCACATGTCCCTGGCAGAGGCCCAAGAAAGGGCGAAAGCATTGCTGATCGGTGAGCAAAACCCCGACGGCACCAGGTCCATTAGCCTGAAATCAGGTTTTGGCGAAAGCGATTATTTTTACGTTTTGGATGCCCGGGGTATGATGCTCGCTCATCCCAACAGTGAGGGAGAGGATTTCTGGTTAAAACAAACCGAGGATGGGATATATTTCATCCAGGAGATCATTGCCAAGGCCCAAGGCGGGGGCGGTTTCACTTACTATGACTGGCCCTTACCCCATGACTTGTCCACCTGGGCGCCGAAAGTGGCTTACGGTGAACTAGAGCCCAACTGGGGCTGGATTGTAGTGACCGGATCCTACCTGCGTGACTTGAACAGCGGAGCTGACCGCATTCTCGATTTTATTCTCCTGGTGCTGGCCGGGTGCTTGTTGGTCGGTACCCCCTTCGTCCTGTTATTCTCCCGGCAGTTCGCCAAACCGCTGATGGAAGTCACCGATCGCCTGTCCAAGATCAGTGAAGGGGTGCTCGGTGGAGATCCCGTGGTCGTCAAGCACAAGAATGAAATCGGTGTCATGGCCCGGGCTTTAAATCACATGGAAGGGAACCTGCGCGGTTTGGTGGCGGGTATTGTAGAAGCGGCCCGGCAAGTGGCCTCCATTAGCGAAGAAATGTCCAAGGCCTCCGAGGAAACGGGTAATGCCGCGGAAGAAATTGCCTCCGTCATTGAGGAGATTCACTGCGGGATGGATGAGCAGCTGAGACATGTGCACAACACCCAGACGATCATCCAAGAGGTGACCGGCGGTGTATTCGTGGTGAGCGAAAGCAACAAGGAAATCGCCGCCGCTACCGCTGAGGTATCCCGCATGGCGGCTCAGGGAGAACTCCAGCTGCAGGAGACGATGAAACAGATGGATACTATCGCCCGCGTCACCCAAGAAACCGCTGTCGCGGTAGGGCAGTTGGGAGATCATTCACGGCAGGTGGAATCCTTCCTGGCGATGATCCGGGATATTGCCGGGCAAACGAACTTACTGGCTTTGAACGCTGCCATTGAAGCGGCCAGGGCCGGTGCTGAAGGCCGCGGTTTTGCCGTGGTGGCGGATGAGGTGCGCAAGCTGGCTGACGAAAGCCAGCAGGCGGCCAATGAGATTGCCGCGGTAGTGCAGGAAATCCTGCGGCAGCTGTCGGTGACGGAGGCAGCCATCAGGGAAAGCAACCGGGAAGTCATGCGGGGGCTGGAGACCATCACCAAGACCAGGGAAGCTTTTGACGGTATCCTGGCAGCCATTCAGGCCGTTTCCCAGCGGGTAGAGGGAGCTGTGGCCGCATCCGAGAAGATCGAAGCCGGTGCCGTGCAACAGTCTGAAGCCATGGACAGCATGGTGAATATTATCACCGAGATTTCGCAAGGCATGGAGAAAGCATCCGTTTCTTCGGAAGAACAAGCCGCGGCGGTGGAGGAAATCTCCGCTTCCGCCAATGTCTTAGCCCAGACTTCCCGTAATTTGCTGTCGGCGGTAGCCAACTTTAAAATTAAGTGAAAATTATAGTAGACAAGGCGGTCATGAATAATTATACTATGTAATGAATAAATATTGATTAGAGGGAAGTGCATGCCATGAAACAAAAGGTCAAAGTTATCATTATGGGTGCTGCCGGTAGGGATTTTCACAATTTTAATGCCTATTTCAGGGATAATGAGAATTACGAAGTGGTGGCTTTCACGGCAACCCAGATCCCCGATATTCACGGGCGGAAATATCCGCCTGAGCTGGCCGGCAAATTGTATCCAGACGGTATTCCCATTTATGACGAAGCTGAGTTGGAGCGTCTTATTAAGGCCCATGATGTAGATCAAGTTGTTTTTGCTTACAGCGACGTCTCCAACCAGTATGTCATGGAGAAGGCCGCCCTGGTGATGGCCAGCGGCGCTGATTTCCGCCTCATGGGTCCCAAGACCACCATGCTGGAGAGCAAAGTGCCCGTGGTCGCCGTCTGTGCCGTCCGGACCGGCGTCGGCAAGAGCCAGACCACCAGGCGCGTGGCCGGAATTTTAAGGGCCATGGGCAAGCGCGTGGTGGCGGTGCGCCATCCCATGCCCTACGGGGATTTAGCCAAGCAAGCCTGCCAGCGCTTTGCCTCCTATGAGGACCTGGATAAGCATGAATGCACCATTGAAGAGCGGGAAGAGTACGAACCTCACCTGGATAACGGCTGCGTCGTGTACGCAGGAGTTGACTACGAGCAAATCCTGCGCCAAGCGGAAGCGGAAGCGGATATCATCCTGTGGGACGGGGGGAACAACGATTTTCCTTTTTACAAGCCGGACGTCATGATTACCCTGGTGGACCCCCACCGGCCCGGCCATGAATTGACCTATCATCCCGGGGCCACCAACCTGCGCTTGGCTGACATTGTGATTATCAATAAAATCGAGACCAGCAATCCGGAGCATGTGGACCTGGTCAGGGCCAGTATCCAAAAGGTGAACCCCCAGGCCCTGGTGGTCGATGCCGCTTCGCCGATTTATGTGGAAAACGGTTCATGGCTGCAGGGTAAGAGAGTACTGGTGGTGGAAGACGGTCCCACTTTAACCCACGGCAGCATGGCTTACGGGGCCGGTGCCATCGGAGCGCGGAAGTTTGGAGCTAAAGAGCTAATCGATCCCAGGCCTTATGCGGTGGGCAGCATTAAGGATACTTTCGCCAAGTACAATCACTTGTCTTACATCCTGCCGGCCATGGGTTACAGCAAGATTCAACTGGAAGAACTGGAAGCTACCATTGCCGCCATTGATGCCGATGCGGTAGTGATCGGTACTCCCATTGATTTAACTAGAGTGATCAGGATCCAGCAGCCTACGGTCAGGGTCCGGTATGAGTTACAGGAAATCGGGGAACCGAACTTGGAAGAACTGCTGAAATCCAAATTGCAGCTTTAGTGTCCGGTATCTTTGCCGGACATTTTTCATTGTCCTGATGCAGGTATCGCCTCAAGGACATCGTATTTAATTTGATAGAGATAAATGTCCAATGAATTGCAGCAGCGGGAGAGCCGCATGACAACAATGATGTGAGCCGGGAGGAAAAAATGGACCTGGAGAAGCTGATCAGCCTTGGTGCTGTTAGGAAATTTGATGAAGGAGACACCATCTTCCGGGAAGGAGATATCGTCTCCGAAATGTTCATTATTCTTTCCGGCCGGGTAGGGGTATTTCGCAGTTCCCCCGCCGGCCGGCCGGAGAAATTAATGGTCTTGCAGCAAGGAGATTTTCTGGGCGACGTGGCGGTGACAGATGATATGCCGGAGAACGTGTCCGCGATAGCAGAAAGCCAGGTGATCGCTATCAGTATCGCCAGAGAGGATTTCCCATTTTTCGTGAAGGAGATGCCGGATCTGGCCCTGTCGGTGATTAAGAGCCTGGCGGGAAAGGTGCGGCTGTTGGAGCAAAGAAGCAAGCCCGCCCCGGAGGAGAAAGGTGCTTCCGTACCGGTGGGCGATGCCCAAACGGCAGCGGGGCAAAGCTTGTCCAAGGGGGTTGCCCCAGGTTCTCTCGTGTGGCCGGAAGGGCATAAAACATATCAGATTTATGCTCCCGAGACTGACAAGCAGTATTACTACGAAAAAGAAGTGTCCTGCCCTGTGTGTGAAAGCAGTTTCAGGACTAAAATCCCCAGGATGACTAAACTGCGGTTGGAACGAAGGGATCACGATCTGAGAGAAATATACGCGGATTTTAATCCCTTATGGTATACGATTCGTACTTGTCCTTTCTGTTATTTTAGCGAAAACTACGTCGATTTCGATAAGTATCACCGGCTGAGTAAAAATGCTTTACAACCTTATCAAGAAAAGGCAGCCCAGCTGCGGGGGCGTTTTACCCTGCCCCCTGCGGAACCCCTCGGCATCGACAGGGTCTTTGCCGGTTATTATTTGGCTTTATATTTCAAGGATGAAGATAAAGATAATCCTTTAGCCATAGCCAAACTGTACATGTCCTTGTCCTGGCTTTACCAGGATATCGGTGATGTAGAGTGGTATGAACGTTCCTGGCAAAAGGCTTTTGCATATTACCGGGAGGCTTATTATAATAGTACGGTAAAGCTAAAGCCGGAACATGAACAGCAGTTGTCCATTATTCTAGGCGAGCTGCACCTGCGCCGGGGAGAAAGAAAGGAAGCTTTGCAGCATTTCTACCGGGCTATCCGGCGAGGGGATGGCACACCCTACTACAACAACCTGGCCAGGGAGCGGTACATGGAAGTTAAAGAAATGGCTTAGGGTGAAAAACTTTTGACAGGTTAAGTTTTTTGTTATAATAAAGCTATAATATAATTGTAATTATTATATTGAAATCTCTAAGGAGGGGTGGCGATGGAACACAGGGCCGCCTATGCCCAAGTTGTGGTAGAAATCGCTGACCGGAAAGTTGACCGCCCCTTCCATTATTATATTCCTCCCGAGTTGAAAGAAGCCGTGCAGCCGGGGGTGCGAGTCCTGGTACCCTTTGGACACCGGCAGTTGGAAGGATATGTAATCGGCCTTGCGGATCAAGCGGATGTATCCGAAGTGAAGCCTATTTTGGCAGTGGTAGAAGGGGAACTTTCCATCCAACCGGAACTGCTGCGGCTGGCTCGCTGGATGGCTGTTTATTACATGTGTCCCCTGGTCACGGTCCTGCAAGCTTTTTTCCCGCGGGGAAAGAGAACTAAGCAAAAGGAACTATGGTGTTATTTAGAACCCTCCGCCACCGTGGAACAACTGGGCTTGGCGAAAAAGAGGGCACCGAAGCAAGGGGCTATCATAGACATCTTGCAGCAGTTTGGCTCTTTACCGGTGGGACAGGTCCTGAAGCTGGCGGACGCGGACCGGCGCAGTTTAATGTCCCTGGTGGATAAAGGGGTAGTGGTCATCCGGGAGGCAGAGGCGGCAGCCCCTGCCCAGGAGGAAGTGCCGGAAAAGCCGCCCAGGCTGACCGCGGCACAGGCCCGGGTGATGGAAGAGATCCGGCCGAAGTTGGTCCCCCCCCAGTACGAAGTTTTTCTGTTGCACGGGGTAACCGGCAGCGGTAAAACGGAAATCTACTTGCAGAGTTTGGCTCAAGCGGTGGAGGCAGGTTACCAGGGCATTGTCCTATTTCCGGAGATTTCCCTGACCACGCACCTGGTGGAGCGGTTTTACCGCCGTTTCGGCCGGCAGGTGGCTGTTTTACATAGCGGCTTGTCTGTAGGGGAGAGGCTGGCCACTTTAGACCGGATAAGCTCTGGGCAAGTGCCCGTCGTCGTAGGAACCAGGTCGGCGGTTTTTGCCCCGGCCCCTAAACTGGGATTGATTATCCTGGATGAGGAACATGAAACCAGTTACCGGCAAGAGGCAGTGCCCAAGTATCATGCCCGGGAAGTAGCCATTGCCAGGGCCTTTATTCATAAAATCCCCGTGATCCTGGGCAGTGCCACTCCTTCGTTGGAAAGCTATCATCGAGCCAGGCAGGGAAAATACAAGCTCCTGGTGATGGAAGAACGAGTGGAACAAAAACACCTACCTCAGGTCCTGGTAACGGACATGCGGTCCGAATTAAAAGAAGGTAATGCAAGTGTGTTCGGCAAGCTGCTGCAGGAAAAGCTGCAGGAACGCTTGGAGAGCAAGGAACAGGCCATTCTCTTTTTGAACCGGAGAGGATATGCCAATTTATTTCACTGCCGGGATTGCGGCCAAGTGATTAAATGTGCCAGGTGTGATGTCTCTTTAACCTATTACGCCAAGCAGCATTGCCTGAAGTGCCATTACTGCGGTTATGTGCGTCCCGTGCCGGCGGCATGCCCGGTTTGCGGCAGCTCCAGGGTCAGACCCTTAGGGGCAGGGACGGAGAAGGTGGAACAAGAGCTGCGGCGCTTGTTTCCTGAGGCTAAAGTGGTCAGGCTTGACAGTGATACCGTTGGTCGCAAAGGCGATTATTACCGGTTATGGGAAATGTTTCAAAGACGGGAAGCGGATGTGATGATCGGCACCCAGATGGTAGCCAAGGGCTTGGATTTTCCCGGGGTGACACTGGTAGGAGTGATCCTGGCGGACCAGATGTTGAATTTCCCGGACTTTCGTGCCAGGGAGAGGACTTTTCAGCTCCTGACCCAGGTGGCCGGCCGCGCCGGGCGAGGCAGCCGGCCGGGAGAAGTGGTGATCCAAACCTACGTCCCGGAAGACCCTACGATTCAAGCTGTGGTGCGGCACAATTACCGGGAGTTTTTTGCGCAAGAGGTTCACTTGCGCCAGCTCCTGAACTACCCGCCTTTCAGCCATATCCTGCGCATTCTGGTCCTTGGGCCTGACGAGGAAATGTGTGAAACCGGTAGTAAAGAAATTGCCGACCAAATAAACTATTACCGGGGAGCGGTAGATGTAACCTTATTTGGCCCGGCCCCGGCACCTGTGACGAAGATCAACAATGTCTATCGCTGGCAGTTGCTGTTGAAAGGTTTGGATTTAAAGAAAATGCGGCACCTGGTCGGCGCGTCCTTACGGGAAGTGGCGACCAAAGGGCGGCTGCCCAGGGGATTACGGATTAACCTGGATGTGGATCCTTTGGGCATGTTGTAAAAAGGAGGTAAATGAGTGGCTGTTTATCGTATCTTGGAGCTTGGCGATCCGGCGCTGCGGGAAAAGAGCCAAGCAGTGACGAAATTCAATGCGTCCCTGGCGAAACTGTTGAACAACATGGCTGACACCATGTACGATGCCGACGGGGTGGGGCTGGCGGCGCCCCAAATCGGCGTGCTAAAGCGGGTCGTGGTGATCGATGTGGGGGATGGCCTGCTGGAACTGGTCAATCCGGAAATCATAGAGCAAGAAGGCGAGGAAATTGCCGTGGAAGGCTGCCTGAGCATTCCGGGGAAGCAAGGCAATGTTAAACGGGCCAGCCGGGTGAAGGTCAAGTACCAGGACCGGCACGGCAACGAACAATTGGTGGAAGGTGAGGGCCTGTTGGCCAGGGCATTGCAGCATGAAATCGATCATTTAGACGGCATTTTGTATATCGATAAACTGGTGGAGAACTGAGGTGTGGCAGTCTTGCGCATAGTATTTATGGGAACGGCTGATTTTGCTGTTCCTTGTCTGAAAGCTCTTCATGGAGCAGGCTATGAGATCGCCGGTGTCGTGACCCAGCCGGACCGGCCCAAAGGGAGGGGCAGGAATCTTTCGCCCCCGCCGGTGAAAGAGGCGGCTCAAGCCCTGGGGTTACCTGTGTTCCAGCCGGAAAAGGTCAAGGCCCCGGAGAGCATCAAAAGGATAGAAGGTATGCAGCCCGATTGTATTGTCGTGGTAGCTTACGGGCAGCTGCTGCCGGATGCGCTGCTGGAGTTAGCCCCTTACGGTTGCATTAACGTTCATGCCTCCCTGCTGCCCGAATACCGGGGTGGGGCACCCATGCACCGGGCCATTATGGACGGCAAAGAGAAAACCGGTGTGACTACCATGTTTGTGAGCCGGAAATTGGATGCCGGTGATATCATTCTCCAGTCCCCGCGCCTGATTCCGGAAGAGATGACGGTCGGGGAACTGCATGATCTGCTGGCGGCAGACGGTGCCCAACTGCTTTTGGAAACCTTGGCGCTCCTGCAGAAGGGTGAGGCCCCCAGGCGACCGCAAGAGGAGGAAAAGGCTACCTACGCGCCTCTTTTGACCAGGGCGGATGAGTGGATTGATTGGCGGCGACCGGCCAAGGAGGTTGCCAACCAGGTGAGAGGCATGGATCCCTGGCCCGGTGCTTACACCCGCTGGCAAGGAAAAAACCTAAAAATCTGGAAGGCACAGGTGGTACCGCAGCTGGACGCCACCGGTGCACCGGGTACCGTGGTGGCGTTGGATCGGGCGGGTGTGCTGGTAGCTTGCGGCGATGGACAAGGGATCCTGGTGAAAGAGCTGCAGCTGGCAGGCAAGAAGCGCATGACAACGGAGGAGTTTATCAAAGGGAATCCTCTGGTGCCGGGCACCATCTTGGGATGTGATTGATTGACGGTGAAAAAAAGACTGTTTATCGCCCTTCTGTCGGTGAGTGTGCTTCTTTTGGGGGGCTTGCTCCTGTTCATCTGGTATTTGATGACCCACCAGGGGCTGCTCCTCAATCAAATACTAGTTACAGTACTGTTGGTTGGTACCGCCGGGTTTCTTGCCCTGGTAGGCTTGGGCATCCTTTTCCTGGTGATTACCCTTTGGAGTGCGGGAGGGATTCATACCCCGCAAAACATCATGATTCTCGCGGTGAACAGGCTCTTTCCCCTGGCTTTAAGCGTGGGGACCTTGTTGGGCATTGACCGGGAAAAAATCAGGGCATCCTTCATTGCCGTGAACAACCAGCTGGTGCGGAGCCGGGGTGTCCAGGTTAAGCCGGAAGAGATCTTGATTCTCGTGCCCCATTGCCTGCAGTGGAGTGACTGCCCCCATAAGATCACCGTCGCCGTGAACAACTGCCGCGAGTGCGGTAAATGCCCCATCGCGGACCTGAAAAGCTTAGCCCGGCGCTATGGGGCTAACCTGGCGGTAGCCACGGGAGGGACCCTGGCCCGGAGTTTTGTGGAGTTTTACCGGCCCAAGGCCATTGTGGCGGTGGCTTGCGAAAGGGATTTGACCAGCGGTATCCAGGACGTGCCTCTACCGGTCATGGGGGTACTGAATGCACGGCCTAATGGACCTTGCTTTAATACCAAGGTTGATGTGGCGGAAGTGGAAAAGCACTTGAGAGCCTTTACCGGTGGATTTGCCCTGGAAAGCTCTTTTTCGAAAGGTATTCCTATATAATGATATAAAAACAGGTTGTAAGGAGGTAGATGAAAATGCCGATGCCTTTACTTTTCGACTGGACGATGATCATTTTAATCCCGGCCATCCTGGTATCCATGTACGCTCAGTTTAAGATACAGAGCGCCTACTCCCAGTGGTCTCAGGTAAGAGCTGCCAGCGGGGTCTCGGGCGCCATGGTGGCCAGGGAGCTCCTGCGCCAAGCGGGTATTTATGATGTGGAAGTGGAAATGATCCAGGGGCATTTGACAGATCATTATGATCCGCGCAGCAAGAAGCTCCGGCTCTCCCCGGAAGTGTACAACGGCAGTTCCATTGCTGCCCTGGGGATAGCGGCTCATGAAACCGGCCACGCGGTGCAGCACGATGTGGGTTATTATCCCCTGGCTTTGAGAAACAGCCTGGTGCCGGTGGCTAACCTGGGTTCCAATTTGGCTTTCCCGTTAATCATCATCGGACTGCTGCTGGGCAGCCCGGCGCTGGCCATTTGGGGTGTCTATGCTTTTACGGCGGTGGTCTTGTTCCAGCTGGTTACCCTGCCGGTGGAGTTTAACGCTTCCAGCCGGGCGGTGGCATTGCTGGAGGGAAGCGGCTTCATCACCAGAAATGAAGTCAAACCTACGAAAGCGGTGCTCAATGCCGCAGCCCTGACTTATGTAGCGGCTGCGTTAACGGCGGTCTTGAATCTTGTCAGGTTGCTGATTATCGCCGGAGTGTTAAGAAGAGATGAGTAAGCATTCCAGTCGTGGAGGAACAAACAGGCAGCGCCGCGGGAAAAGGCAGGATGCCAGGGGTCTGGCCGTGGAGACCTTGATCGATATCTTGGAAGATGGTGCCTACGCCAATATTGCCGTGCATGACCGTTTACAACAAACCCAGTTATCAGGCCCCGAACGGGGTCTTTTTACTGAACTGGTTTACGGTGTTGCCCGCACCAGGCAGACCTTGGACTGGGCTTTGAGCCGGTTCCTCAATCGCCGGCTGGACAGCTTGACACCGGCTGTGAGAAATATCCTGCGGTTGGGGGCCTACCAGCTGATGTACCTGGAGCGGGTCCCACCCCGGGCGGCTATTCATGAGGCAGTGGAGCTGGCCAAAGTTTACGGCCATCAAGGAGTGGCCGGCCTGGTAAACGGGGTTTTGCGCAGTTTGCTGCGCAACCTGAACCGGCTGCCCTTCCCATCCCTGGCGGCAGAGCCGGTGAAACATATCGCTTTAAAATACTCTCACCCGGAGTGGTTGGTGGAGCGCTGGCTGGCTGCTTACGGGCAAGAAGGTACTATTAGACTGTGTGAATATAACAATAGACCGGCGCCTTTGACCGTGAGGGTGAACACTTTGAAAACAACCAAAGAGGAGCTGCGCCGGCGGCTGGTGGCAAAAGGAATGGAAGTGGCGAACAGCCGCTATGTGCCGGAAGCACTGCTGGTAGAAAACTGGCCTGGGCTGGAACAGGTGGAAGAGTTCGCCCAGGGTTTGTTCACCATGCAGGATGAAAGCTCCATGCTGGTGGCCCATGCCCTCAAGCCGGCCGGCGACGCTCTGGTGGTGGATGCTTGCGCCGCACCGGGTACCAAGACGACCCACCTGGCGGAGCTCATGCAAGACCGGGGGAAGATCCTGGCCTTTGATATTCATGCCCACAAGCTGCCGCTGATAAAGCAGGCGTGCCGCAGGCTCGGCATCACTTCGGTGGACACGCACCTGGGCGATGCCAGGGAACTCCCCCGTTTGGTCCCACGGCCTCCCTCATATATTTTGGTGGATGCGCCATGTTCCGGGCTGGGTGTGCTGGGAAGGAGGGCCGATGCCAGGTGGCGGAAGCAGCCGGAGCAACTGCGAGAATTGCCTGAACTGCAGCTGGCGATTTTGACAGCCGGGGGAAAGGCCCTGGCACCCGGCGGCGTGATGGTATACAGCACCTGTTCGATCTCTCCCGAAGAAAACCAGGTCGTGGTGCGCCGGTTCCTGGCAGAAAACCCGGGGTTTGTCCTGGAAAACCTGCAGCCCTATGTCCCTTTTACTCCGGAGCGGGAAGAGGACCGGCAGCTCATGGGGGAAGGGATGCTGCAGCTGCTGCCCCATGTGCATGGCGTTGACGGTTTTTTCATGGCCCGCTTGCGAAAACTGACTTAATTTTGCCCGGGAAAAGTCTGGTGAGGGAGTTTTTGGTTCATAATATGGATATAGGGCGAGGAAAGGAAAACAGGATGAACAAGCCACACGTACGTAATCTCCCATGGGATGAGTTGGACAAGATCATGAAGGAGCTGGGGGAGCCGGCTTTTCGCAGCAGGCAGCTTTTCCAGTGGATTCACCAGAAAGGGATTACCTCCTGGGAAGAAATGACGGACCTGCCGAAAAAGTTGCGAATGTGGTTCGCGGAACATTTCAGCATTGAGGGACTTCCCGTGATCCGGCGGCTGGCATCCAGGCAGGACGATACGGTTAAGTACTTGCTGCGCTTGCCGGACGGTGAACTGGTAGAAACGGTCTTAATGTCTTATGATCCCCCGGAAGGCAAACAACGGCGTACCCTATGCGTATCCACTCAGGTGGGCTGCCCGTTAAAATGTGCCTTCTGTGCCACCGGACAATCAGGGTTCACCAGGAACCTGGAAGTACATGAGATACTGGGACAAGTACTGGCGGTCAACCGGGACCTGGTGTCGGCGGGCCAAGCGCCGGTTTCCAACCTGGTATTCATGGGGATGGGGGAACCTTTCCTCAATTATGAAAACCTGGTGCAAGGAATTCGCCTGCTGCACCATCCCCTGGGGCTGAACATCAGTTGGCGGAGGATCTGTGTGTCCACCAGCGGCATCGTGCCGGGGATCTATCGCTTGGCAGATGAGGGAATGCCCCTGGTGCTGGCTGTCTCCCTCCACGCACCGAATGATGAATTGCGCAGCCGGCTTATGCCGGTTAACCGCCGGTATCCCTTGGAGGAACTGGTGGCGGCTTGTCACTACTGGGTCCAAAGAACCAACCGGCGCATTACTTTTGAATATATCTTACTGGGCGGCGTGAATGACAGCTTGGCTCACGCGGGAGAACTGGTAGGGCTGTTGAAAGGCCTGTTGGCCAATGTAAACTTGATTCCTTTTAATCCCGTTAGCGACGGTCCTTTTGTCAAGCCTTCGAGGAATAAGGTTATGGCTTTCCGGCAATACCTGGAGGACCATGGGGTGACCGCCGTGATCAGGGAAGAAAAAGGCGGTGACATCGAAGCTGCTTGCGGTCAATTACGCAGGAGAGAAATGAGGGGATAAACCTTGATTTCCAGATTTGAAGATTTCCTAGGAACACGGTTGGAAGGGATTTTCCGGCGGGCTTTCCCGCGTCCCTTAGAGCCGGGTGACCTGGCCCGGGCCCTGCATAAACAAATGCTCAAGCAACGCTTAAAAAGCATCAAGTATACTTATGTCCCCAATTTCTATTTGATCCGGCTTCATCCTAGAGACTACCAGAGTTTTGCCCCCTACCAGCATTCCCTGCTGGGGGAATTGGGTGAATACTTGGAGAAAAAGGCGAAAGAACGGAATCTGTATCTCATCAAGCCTCTGGATATTAAACTGGATTGTGATGCGGAGATTCCACCGGGAAAAATCAAGGTATTCGGCAGGCTGCAGGAAGGTTTGGACTCTTTGGAGAAGAATTATTCCCGTGAGGACAATGATGGGGATACCCGCATTTTCCAGCGAGGCTGGGTGGAAAAGGAATTGGAGCCGGTTCTTTTGCGCTGGATGGTGGAAGTGACGGAAGGGGTGGACAAAGGCAAGTCTTTCGTGCTGGCCAAGTATCGCAATGTCATTGGTCGCAATCCCAGTGCGGATGTCAGTTTGCTGGACCCGGCAGTGTCCAGGTACCATGCCCAGTTGGAGTTGTTGGGACAGCAGGTACTGTTAACGGACCTCGGCAGCACCAACGGTACCATTTACCGGGGACAGCCGGTGGACAGCATTCTCTTGGAGACGGGAGAAGAATTCAAGGTAGGCAATAGTACGATCCTTTTACGGGAGTATGGCCATGATTAATGTGCTGGTGATCGTGGTGCTGCGGTTTATCCCGCTGCTCCTCCTGTTCATTTTTTGTCTCATGCTGTTCGGCCTGGTGAAGGGAGAATTAGTCCCGGGGAAAGCCAGGCGGCCTGTTTATTACCTGGTCGTCGACCGGGAACAGTCCGGTACTGAGCTGCCCCGGCGGGAAATACAGTTAATTGAAGAGACGGTTACCATTGGGCGATCCGGAGACAATCAAGTGGTACTGCCCGATCCCTATGTGTCCGGTCAGCATGCCAGGATCGAGCAAAAAGAGGGAGAGCTGTGGCTGATCGATTTGGGCAGCACCAACGGTACCTTTGTGAACGGGAAAAAAGTTAAGGGAAAAGTTAAGCTGAAACCGGAGGATTCCGTAATCATTGGCGGAATCCTTTTTAAGGTGGAAAAGGGGGGAGAATATGCAGACAGCGGTTCTGACCCACGTGGGGTTAGTAAGGCAGAGGAACGAAGATAGTTACGCCGTGTTGCCGGAGCACAGCCTGTTTGCCGTAGCGGACGGCATGGGAGGTCATCAAGCCGGGGAACTGGCCAGCAGCCTGGCCTTGAAAATACTAGGTGAACTGGTAGCTAGACCCCGGCAGGGAGAAGACTGCCGCGAGCAACTGGCTCAAGCCGTACAGGAAGCCAACCGGAGGGTGTATGAGCTGAGCCAAAAAGATGCCGACAAGCAAGGGATGGGGACGACGCTCACGGCGGTTTGGATTAAGGACGGGGTGGCACACCTGGCCCATATCGGCGACAGCCGTGCCTATTTGATCCGCAACTCTCAATTGAGCTTGCTCACCAACGACCATTCTCTGGTGGGAGAACTGCTCCGGCAGGGCAGCCTCACCCCCAGCGAAGCTCAATCCCACCCGCGCCGGCATGCTTTGACCCGGGCCCTGGGGATTGAAGCGGAAGTAAAAGTGGATACCAGGAGTATGACCTTAAACCAAAACGATCTCCTGTTCCTGTGTACCGATGGATTGACCAATCTGGTGTCCGATGAAGAAATCAACGCCGTTTTTGCGGAAACAGAAGGCTTGCAGGCGGCCCTGGAGAAACTGGTCCAGCTCTGTTTGAAGCGAGGGGCCCACGACAATATTACGATGCTGGCTATTCGCATGGATTAGGTGATGGTATGAACAGGCCCAGACGGCAAGAGGCTGTGTTGTTGGTGCCAGTAGTGGCGCTGCTCTTAGCGGGCGCCTGGTTGTATTATTTGCTGGATCCGGGGCCGGAGAAGCGAGTCTTGTTGGTGGGCGCTATTCTCCTGGGGTGTCTTTTTTATTTAATTCATTTCCTGTTAGTTTGGCAGGCGCCTGCGGCGGACTTGTTCATTCTACCGGCGGCAGCGATGCTCACCGGTTTGGGTTTGCTCCTTTTATACCACATCGATCCTAATTTGGCCTTGAAACAATGGTGGTGGACGGTACTCGGGTTAGTGGGCATGGCCTGCATAGTGATCGTGCTCAGGGATTATCACTGGCTCAGTGACTATAAATATACCTTCATGCTGTTAGGTTTGGTGTTTCTGGTCTTGACTGTCCTGGTGGGGGATGAAACAGGGGGTGCCCGGAGTTGGCTTAGCCTGGGGCAATTTCGTTTCCAGCCGGCGGAAGTAGTGAAACTCCTGGTCATTATTTTCATGGCCGCCTATTTAAGTGAGTACAAGGAATCCCTGGGGGGAGACCACGACAAGAACCCCTTCCGGCTGGATTGGCAAGGGATAGGACCGCTTTTGGTGACGGGCGGCCTCCTCTTGGTATTGCTCGTTTTCCAGAAGGACCTGGGAGCTGCCCTGATCTTTTTTGCCTTGATCCTGGCCATGCTCTATATTGCCTCCGGCAGGTCCTCTTTAGTGTTCTTGGGTTTGCTGGCATTTGGGGCCGCTTGTCTGGTGGCATATCATCTTTTTCCTCATGTGCAGACCAGGGTGGCTGTTTGGTATAATCCCTGGCCCTTAGCCGACGGTGCAGGATACCAGATCGTGCAATCCTTTTTTGCGCTGGCCCAAGGGGGAGTCTTTGGCATGGGCCTGGGGATGAGCCAGCCCAACTATATCCCGGCGGTGGCAACCGATTTCATTTTTTCCGTGGCCGGGGCGGAACTCGGCTTTCTGGGAGGGGTGTTAATACTATCTCTTTACCTGTTGATCAGTTGGAGAGGCATGAAAATCGCCGCCGGTGCGCCGGACGATTTTGGCTTAATGCTGGCGGCGGGACTGGCAATTCTCTTTGCCGTCCAAACCCTGGTGATCCTGGGTGGGATCCTGAAGCTCCTGCCTCTCACGGGAGTGACCTTGCCTTTGATGAGTTACGGGGGCAGTTCCCTTGTCATCACCTACGCCATGCTGGGGCTGTTAATCAAGCTGAGCTCCCTTTTTGCCGCCTCGGGAGGGAAGATGAAGGATGCGCCGTAATCTGCGGAAAACCTGGACGGTCATCGGGATCGCTTTTCTCGTCCTTTCACTGGCCCTGGCTCGCATCCAACTGCTGCAAAGGGAAACACTGGCGCGTCATCATTTTAATCGTTATACCATGGCCAAGGAAGCCGCGGTGCAGCGCGGTGAAATCTTTGACCGTCATGGACAACCTTTAGCGGTGTGGCAAGGAGAAGGCCAACGCCATTACCCCCTCGGCGCCGCCGGCAGCCATCCCGTCGGGTATTACAGCAGGACTTTAGGTGCCGCCGGGGTGGAACACTGGTTTGCCGGCACCCTTTTAGGGCAGGAAGGGTCACTGCGCTTCAAGAACGCTTGGCAAAGGTTAGCAGGCCGGAAAGGGCAGGGCTATAGTATCCAGCTCACCATCGATGCCGGTTTGCAGGAGTTGGCTTACCGGCTATTGCAAGGCAGGAGAGGTGCCCTGGTGGCCCTAGACCCCGGGACGGGGGAGATTCTGGCCCTGGTCAGTTCGCCCGGCTTTAACCCCGACACCGTTGACACCGATTGGGAGGTATACACTCAGGATCAGAACAACCCTTTGTTCAACCGGGCCGTTGCCGGAACCTATCCACCGGGATCTACTTTCAAACTGGTGGTGGCGGCTGCTGCTTTAGAGACGAATCCCGATGTGAAAGACAGGGAGTTTTATTGCCCCGGCTATATCGACATTGAGGGCCGGCGGTTGACATGTGCCAGAGCCCATGAACAGCTGGATTTGACCGAGGCCATCGCTTATTCCTGTAATGTGGTTTTTGCTCAACTGGGTTTGGAATTGGGTGAAGAAATTCTTAGGGACAAAGCCCGGGTACTTGGTTTTGAACAACCGCTGCTGGAACCTGTACCGGTAAAACCGTCGAGTTTGGGTGCCTCGCCCATGTCAGCCAACGGGCTGGCTGAGGCTGCCATCGGCCAGGGACAGGTACTGGTAACGCCGTTGCAGATGGCCCTGCTCACCGGTGCCATTGCCAATGACGGTGTGCTGGTATCACCTTCCTTGTTAAAAGGTAAGGCTGCCGGCGGCCAGGAGTTCTCGAACATAAGGGCCCTGCCCGGGGAGGTAAGGGTCATGAACAGGGAAGCGGCTGCTTATTTGCAGCAGGCCATGGTGGGTACGGTGTCTTTCGGGACCGGGTGGCAGGCCCAGCTCAGCGGCATCGAAGTAGCCGGCAAGACCGGCAGCGCGGAAAACCCCCATGGGCAAGCCCACGCTTGGTTTGTCGGTTTCGCCCCGGCCGGACAACCACGGATAGCCGTCGCCGTGGTGGTGGAAAACGCCGGCTCGGGAGGAGGAAACGGGGGGCCGATTGTAAAAGAATTAATCAATTATTTCTTAACCAGAGGACAATAAATGGTATATTATACTTAGGTTAAGATGGCAGTTACTTGCGCCTTGGTGCTGGCTTTGCATATAGAGTTGGCAAGTGAGAAATGAGGTGAACACGCTGATCGGGCAAATAGTAGGTAATCGCTATGAGATTGAAGAGCGGCTCGGCGGCGGCGGGATGGCCGTTGTTTACAAAGCGAAAGACCGTTTGCTGTCACGGGCTGTCACCGTTAAGATTTTGCGGGACCAGTTTGCCAATGACCGGGAAGTGGTGCGGCGCTTCTTAAAAGAGGCCCAGTCGGTAGCCAAGTTGTCCCATCCGAATATCGTCAGTATTTACGATGTGGGCCAGGACCAGGGGCTTTATTACCTGGTGATGGAGTACGTGGAAGGATGTACCCTTAAAGATGTCATCCAGACAAAAGGCCGGTTGGATCCTTTGGAGGCCATCGAATATGCCCTGCAGATTTGCGATGCCCTTCAACATGCCCACGACAGCAACATCATCCATAGAGACATCAAGCCGCAGAATATCTTGATTACGAAAAAGGGGCAGGCTAAAGTCACCGATTTCGGTATTGCCAAAGCGGCAACCAACGCTACCATGACTTATTCGGGCAGCAGTATCCTCGGGACGGTCCAGTACATCTCGCCGGAACAAGCCAGGGGTGACCTGGTGACCGTTCATACGGATATCTATTCCGCCGGGATCGTGCTGTATGAAATGCTGACAGGTAGACTGCCTTTTGAAGGGGATACGGCCATCAGCATCGCTATCAAACATATCCAGATGGAATACCCGGCGGCCTCGCAAATTGTACCGGATCTGCCCGGAGAGTTGGAGGCTGTTTTGGCCAAAGCTCTGGCCAAGAAGCCGGAAGAACGTTTTGCCAGCGCCTTAGACATGAAGCGGGCACTGGAAGAGGTGCGAGACAAGCTGGGGCAAGGTTTGTCCCAGACTGTGGTGTTACCGAGGGTCACCCGAAAAACCGGCGATGAAGGGGCAAGGGAGCGGCCCAAGAGCAGGCGGCCAAGGCTGGTCAGCTGGGTGCTCTTCCTGCTGGCCTTGACTTTGTTGGCTGCGGGTTCGGTTTATTTCGGCATCAATCGATACCTGGCCGTCAGCGAAGTGGAGGTGCCTGACGTCACCAACATCCCGTTGAGGGAAGCGGAAAGGATCCTTTTTGAGCACGGGTTAAATTGGGAGATCGGCATGAGCCGTCATGATGATCAGGTGCCGCCGGATTACGTGCTGGCCCAGAGGCCGGCGGCCGGAGAAAAGATCAAAAAGACGAGAGCGGTAGTCTTAGATGTGAGCCTAGGTCCTAATATGGGCAGGATTCCCGATGTGATCGGTTTGAGCCAGCGAGAAGCCAGGGTGGAAATCGCTAATGCGGGTTTTAAGGTGGCGCAGGATGTGGGGGAAAGCTATTCGGACGTAGTTCCGGAGGGGCATGTTTTGGATCAGGAACCCGGGCCCAATGCCGAGGTACCTCTGGGCACCGAAGTAATCCTGACCATCAGCCTCGGTCCCCAACCTCGCTATATTACCATGCCTGATTTAGTAGGGAAAACCCTGGCGGAGGCCACGGAAATCCTGGAGCAGAATTACTTGGAATTTGAAGTGCATCAGGAAACGAGTCATGAGTACTTTTCCGGTTACGTGACCGGCCAGGATATACCGCCCGGGGAGCAGGTACTGCAAAGAACAACCGTTAATTTAACGGTCAGCCTTGGGCCGGGGCCTGCGGCCAAGACAGCCACCATCCAAGTGTGGGTTCAGGATGACGGGGAACAGCACCGGATCAAGGTGGTCATCGAGGATCAAACGGGCCTCCGGGAAGCTTATAACGCTGTGCATGACCCGAACGACTTCATCAGCATTGAAGTACCCTATTACGGCCAAGGAAAGGCACAAGTCTATGAGGATGACGTTTTGATTCAAGAAACGGCATTACAGTAGGGGGGTAGTATGCTAGAGGGAATTATTATCAAAGGCTACAGCGGATTCTATTATGTCCAAGCCGGGAGCGAAGTCTGGGAGTGTACCTTGAGGGGCAAGTACCGGGTGAAAAACCAGGACTTCCTGGTGGGTGACCGGGTTTTGATTAGGCCGGTCAGCGACCGGAAAGGGGTCATTGAAAAAGTATTTGAGCGCAAGAACCAGTTGGTGAGACCCCCGGTGGCCAACGTGGAACAAGTCATCATCGTGATGTCCGTGGACAGTCCACCGCCGGATCTGATGCTCTTGGATCGCCTGCTGGTTGTTGCCGAGTTTCACGGCCTGGCTGTGGTCATCGTTTTCAACAAGGCCGACCTGGTCGCCCCGGCTGCCATGGACAAGTATCGTTCCGTCTATGAGGGCATAGGCTATCCGGTCATATTGAGCAGTGCGAGGACCTTGGCCGGTGTTGATGCCCTGAGGGAACGCCTGAAAGATAGAATATCCGTTTTAGCCGGGCCATCCGGGGTAGGTAAATCCAGCCTGTTAAATGCCGTGCAGCCCGGACTGTCTCTCAAAACCGGTGATGTGAGCCATAAAACCAAGCGCGGCCGTCATACCACCCGCCATGTGGAATTGTTAAGGCTGGCGGATGGCGGGTTTGTAGCCGATACCCCCGGCTTCAGCCGTTTGAACCTGACTGGCATGACCAGGGAAGAGTTAGCCGGTTATTTTCCGGAACTGGCAAGGTTGGAGGGCAGCTGCCGGTTTTCCAGCTGCTTGCACCATACGGAACCCGACTGCGCCGTGCGGGGTGCCTTGGATGCCGGATTGATCGACAGCGGTCGCTATCATCATTACCTGTACCTATTGGAAGAAGTTATTTCAAACGAGAGGAGATATTAAGATGGTGAAGCTGGCTCCATCCATCTTGAGCGCCGACTTCAGCTGTTTGAAGTCGGAGATGGAAAAAGTGGAAAGGTGCGGTGTGGAGATGCTGCACCTGGACGTCATGGATGGACACTTTGTACCGAATATTACCTTTGGGCCCGGTGTGGTCCGGGCGCTGCGCCCGCATTCCAACATGGTCTTTGATGTGCATTTGATGATCGAACGACCGGAACAATATATCAAAGATTTTGCCCAAGCCGGTGCGGATTATCTTACCGTGCATGCGGAAGCTACCTACCACCTGCACCGGGTTTTGGCGCAAATCCGGGAGCAGGGGGTTAAGCCGGCGGTGGCTATTAATCCGGCGACGCCCTTGTCAGCCATTGAATGGGTGTTGCCGATGGTGGACATGGTGCTAATCATGAGCGTCAACCCGGGTTTCGGCGGCCAAAAATTCATTCCGGAGGTAATTCCGAAAATCAGGGCGCTGAAAGCAGTGCTAGAGGAAAAGAAGCTAAAGATCCCAATTCAAGTGGATGGAGGTATCGGTCCGGAAACTGCTCCTTTAGTGGTGCAGGCGGGAGCGGAAATCCTGGTCGCCGGTTCCGCCGTTTTTGGCCAGCCGGATGTGGGCCAGGCCATTGAGAGGATTTTGGCATCCCTGCCTTGACACCGGGTGGTGTAAATGCTATATTAAGAATAAAAATAATACAATATGGTTCCTTCGGGGATAGGTGGAATTCCTTACCGGCGGTAAAGCCCGCGAGCCGCACGGCGGTTGATCTGGTGAAATTCCAGAGCCGACAGTGAAAGTCTGGATGGGAGAAGGAGCGAAAATCACAGTGTCCTGTGCTGTGATTCCGTCTGCTTTTTTCAACCCCGGAGGTATGCGCCGGGGTTTTGGTTTTGTATCCGGGGGCCATATTGGGGAACAGGAGGAGAAAGATGCCGGTCAAAAGAATGGTGCAAGTAGGTTTCCTGTCTGCGGTGGGTTTTTTACTGATGTTTACCTTGGAGTTTCCCCTGCCTTTCCTGCCGCCCTTTTTGAAGTATGATCCCAGTGAGGTCCCTGCTTTGATTGCAGCTTTTGCTTACGGTCCATGGGTCGGTGTGCTGGTGGAACTAATCAAAAACGTGGTGTTCTTTGTTTCCGGGAAAGCCACTTCGGGCATCATCGGGTTTCTGGGCGCTTCCATCGCCGGGTGTACGTATGTGTTGGTGGCGGGAAGTGTTTACGATCACTGGCGCACCAAGACCGGGGCGCTGGTCAGCCTGGTGGCGGGCTCCCTGGCCCTGGTGGCGGTCATGTCCCTGGCCAACTACTTCATCCTGCTGCCTTTATGGGGTATTCCTGCCGAGGAAGTAGGGGGACTGATCATCTCGGCCGTTGTTCCTTTTAATGCCGTGAAAGGATTCTTAAGCGGGTGTATTTCCTTTGTGGTTTATAAGCGAGTACGGGTGTTCTTAGGAGAAACCGTCGACCGGGAAGTGATCAAAAAAACTTCCGAAATCACGGCGGGCAAATAGAACAAGGAGGGTAAGCATACTTGATTCTCATTACCAGCGATACCCACGGCGACCTGGCCGCCTGGGAAGGAGTTATGAACAAATATCAAAAGGACCTGAAACTCATTCTCCATGCCGGTGATGTGCTGTACCACGGTCCCAGGAATCCCCTCACGCCCGGGTATGCACCCCAGGCCCTGGCCGATTCAATGCGGCAGCTGCCCGTGCCCCTTCTGATTGCCCAGGGGAATTGTGATAGCCAGGTGGATGAGATGGTGCTGGAGCTGCCCCTGGCCAGTGAGTACATCGTGACCATCATCGCAGGGAAAAAGGTTTTGCTGCATCACGGGCATCGCCTGGATGAAGGGACCGTGCAGCGGTTATGCCGGCAGTGGGCCATTGACCTTTGCATTCAAGGACATACCCATGTGCCGGTGTTGACCCGGATTGATAACACCGTTTTCCTTAATCCGGGGAGTCCTTCCCTGCCGAAACAAGGGAAGGAAGGCACCATTGGGCTGTGGGAAGGAGAGACGATTTCTCTCGTTGCCTGGCAGGCAGGTCAGGTGGTGGCGCAAATCAAACTGGAATAATAAAATAAAAAAGACCCCTTCATCGCGGGTCTTTTTTCAATGTATGCCGCTTTAGATTGCCCTTTTTACTCTGCCGGAACGAAGGCACCGGGTGCAGACATGGATCCTGCGAGGACTGCCGTTGACGATGGCGCGGACCCTTTTGATATTGGGTGCCCAAGTCCTTTTTGTTTTAATATTTGAGTGGCTGGCTTGATGACCAGATATGACTTGTTTACCACATACAGCGCATTTAGCCATTTTATCCACCTCCTTGGTAGCCTGAACCTCCTAACAAACAAACCTTTGCTTATTTTAGCAGAAAGCATGGGATTGTGCAAGGCTGTCCCTTGTTTAATGAGGTTAAATTGAAAATTTTATCCTTCAGCAGGGTTTGTTCTTGCAGATGTGGAAAAAATATTTTAGAAATGTTGTGGTAATCTCGTCAGACCGGTGATGCGCCAGTTGACTCGGGGGAAGGGTTTCCGGTATTGATAAATAATACGCTGCTTGGGAGGGTTGCCGGTGATTACGAAGGACATGACTTTAATGGAATTGATGCAGCGTTTTCCCCAGACACAGCAATACCTTAAGTCGATCAACATGCATTGCAGCAGCTGTATGGGAGCCGTGAACGAGACCATTGAAATGGCTGCCAGACAACACGGGATGGATGTGGATGAGCTGCTGGCGGAATTGAACCGCTTGGTGCGAGAGGATTAGTGGGTGTCGGCGGTTTGAAAGGGGGTAGTGGATTGTGGCTTCAGTACAACAGAATGAATACGGCAAGATCTTTATTTCCGATCAGGTAATTGCCAGCATCGCAGGGTGGGCAGCCCTGGAGAGTTACGGCTTGGTAGGAATGGCTGCGAAAAACATTCAGGATGGTATTGGCCAGCTTTTGGGGAAGGATTCGTTGGCCAAAGGCATCACCGTCGATACCCGTAGCGGCAACCTGGTGATCGATGTCTATGTGGTGGTCAGCTATGGCATCAAGATTTCCGAAGTAGCGCAAAACGCCATGGAAAAGGTGCGCTACGCGGTGGAAAAGGCCACCGGTCTAACGGTCAGTGCGGTGAATATCATTGTCCAAGGAGTAAAGGTCATGGACTGAGGAGGTAGCCGGGTTTGCAATATGGGATCTTGAGCGTCGAACAGCTGAGGCAGGCCTTTCACGGGGCCAAAGCTGTTTTAGGGGCGAATAAAGCATACGTCGATTCACTGAATGTATTCCCGGTACCCGATGGGGATACCGGTACCAACATGCACTTAACCCTGTCGGCGGCGGTCCGGGAAATGGATAGCCGGGATACAGATAACGTTACGGCCTTGCTGCAGGCCCTTTCCAGCGGTGCTTTAATGGGCGCCAGGGGAAATTCGGGGGTCATTCTTTCTCAATTGTTTCGCGGCTTTTACCAGGGGGCGGAAAAAGGCGAGTTTGACAGCCGCAGTCTCGCCAACGCTTTCCGGAAAGCGGCGGAGGTAGCCTACCGGTCCGTTATCAAGCCGGTGGAAGGGACGATGTTGACCGTTGCCAGGGCTTGTGCCGAAGGGGCCCAGCAAAAGGCCGGTGAAGGAGGAGACTGTTTGGCCGTTTTGGAAACGGCTTTGTCTCATGCTGAAGAGGCATTGAAAAACACACCACGATTACTCCCGGTACTGGCGGAAGCGGGGGTGGTAGATGCCGGCGGGCAAGGGCTGGTGTTTATTATCCGCGGCATGATCGCCGGCCTTAAAGGTGAAGTCGGGCCGGGGGAGGATGCGGGTGTTGCCGGGCAGGTGCCGGCAGCCACGGCTACAACCTCTCCTATTAATCTCACTTATCGCTACTGCACCGAATTAATTATCAAGGGACAGGGGCTGAACGGCGAGGGGTTGAAAAAAGAGCTGCTGGAGTTAGGGGACAGCCTCCTGGTGGTCGGTGACGAGCACATGCTGAAAGTGCACATTCATACTAATCGTCCCGGGCTGGTCCTGGAAAAGGCCGTTGAGCTAGGCACCTTATTTGATATTAAAATTGACAATATGGAGGAACAACACCGGGAGAGCAAGTTTTTTGAAGAGCCGGCGCCGCCAAGGCCCTTGAAGGAAATGGCCGTCGTGGCCGTTACCGTGGGTGAAGGGCTGACTACCATTTTACAAAGCTTGGGGGTCGATGTGGTGATTCCCGGTGGACAAACCATGAATCCCAGTACCGAGGATTTACTGGCCGGCATTAGAGAAGCGGGCGCAAGGCAAGTGATTGTACTGCCCAACAACAAGAATATTTTCCTGGCGGCAGAGCAAGCAAAAACCCTGGCGGAACAGGAAGGGATCCAGGCAGCCGTTATACCGGCACGGAATTTCCCCCAAAGTGTAGCGGCTATGCTGTCTTACCACCAGGAGGAGTCTTTGGAAGATAACCGGCAGCGGATGACGGAAGCGCTGGATACGGTGAGGACGGGGGAAATCACCTTTGCGGTGCGGGATTCCCAGTATAACGGGTTCAACATCAACAGGGGGGAGATTCTGGGGCTGGCTGACGGCGAAATCGTAGCCAAAGGAGAGAAAATTGACGAGGTGGCCCTGCATCTCCTGGAGCAGTTGGGAGCAGGAGAATACGAACTCCTCAGCGTTTATTTCGGGCAGGATGTGACTGAAGAGGATGCTGCCGTACTTCAGGAAACCATTCAAGATAGATTTCCTCAACTAGAGATAGAAATGCACAATGGAGGACAGCCCTTGTATTACTATATCTTCGGTTTAGAATAAGGTGGTCGCAGGTGGCAAGTACAGTGCCAACCAATTTGAGCCTGCCGGTGGAGCGGTTGGCCGGCGTGGGTGCAAGAAGGGCCCAATTACTAAGGCAGCTGGGTATCGCCACAGTGGAGGATTTATTCTATCATTTTCCTATCCGCTATGAAGACCGCAGCCGGATCATCCCCTTGCGGGACGTGGCCGGCGGGCAGCAGGGAACCTACTGGGGTGTGGTCCGTGAGGTGCAGGAACTGAGGCCGAGGCCCAAATTGTCGATCCTTAAAGCCTTGCTGGATGACGGTACCGGGCAGGCCTATGCCGTGTGGTTCAACCAGACTTATCTTAAACGCCTGCTGACTGCCGGCACGAAGTTGACCGTTTACGGCCGCGGTGTGGCGCGGCCCATGGAAAAGACCATCGTCGTAGGGGATTTCGAGATTGTACCGCCGGCGGAGGAAGTGGAGGTAGGACAAGGGATCCTTCCCGTATACCCTTTAACGAAAGGGCTGACCCAGCGGTTTATCCGCCAACTGGTGCAGCAGGCCCTGGATAAGTACGCCGGCGAGATGCCCGACATTTTACCGGACAGGATCAGGGAATTCTATCGCTTGACCGGCAAAGCTGAGGCTCTTAGGCAGATCCATTGTCCTAAGAGCATTTCTGCTGCTGAAAGAGGGAGAAAAACCATCGCCTATGAAGAGCTGCTCCTCTGGCAACTGGGACTGTTGAGAGATAAAGCGGTGGCCGGGCAGGAAGAGGGCATTGCCCATACCCAATCAGGGCCCCTGGTAAGAAAATTCCTGGCTCATTTGCCCTTTTCCCTGACTAGGGCCCAGCAAAGGGTGATGGAAGAAATCTTTCACGATATGGAACAGCCCGTCCCCATGTCCCGCCTGCTGCAGGGAGACGTGGGTTCCGGCAAAACAGTGGTGGCCGTCCTGGCTTTGCTGAAAGCTATTGATAACGGCTATCAAGGGGCCTTGATGGTTCCGACGGAAATACTGGCAGAGCAGCATTATCTTAACTTTAAGCATTATATGGGTTCCTTGGGTATTAAGATAGCCCTGGCCACCAGCAGCCTGGTCAGGGAGGAGAAGGAAAAACTAAAGCACGGCTTGGCCGCCGGAGAAATCCAGCTGGTGGTAGGGACCCATGCCCTCATTCAGGAGGATATTGCTTTTGCCGATTTGGGGCTGGTGGTGATTGATGAGCAGCACCGTTTCGGCGTTGCGCAAAGAGGGAAATTGCTGGCTAAAGGGCAGAAAAAGCCGGATCTCTTGATTATGACGGCCACACCCATCCCGCGGACCCTGGCCTTAACTTTTTACGGTGATTTGGATTTTTCCGTCATTGATGAGCTTCCTCCCGGGCGGCAGCCGGTCGTCACCAGGTATGTGCCGGAAAAGAAACGGGAGCAAGCCTATGCTTTCATCCGGCAGCAGTTGGAGCGGGGCAAACAAGCTTATATCGTCTGTCCTCTCATCGATGAGTCGGAGAAAATCTCCGCAGAGGCTGCCACCACTTTATATGAAGAACTGCGCAGGGGTGCTTTT
The DNA here is from genome assembly GCA_012840125.1 of Clostridia bacterium. Taxonomy (NCBI): domain Bacteria; kingdom Bacillati; phylum Bacillota; class Clostridia; species Clostridia bacterium. The sequence continues at coordinate 50,671 of DULZ01000092.1, forward strand.
CACCGGTATCGCCTGGGGCTGGTGCACGGCAGGATGCCCGGTCCCCAGAAAGAGCAGGTGATGGATGGTTTTCGTCGCGGCGAGTTAGATGTATTGGTGGCGACGACGGTGATTGAGGTTGGTGTGGATGTCTCTAATGCCACCGTGATTTTAATTACCGGTTGCGAGCGGTTTGGCCTGGCCCAGCTGCATCAATTGCGCGGCCGAGTGGGCCGCGGTCGGGACCAATCCTACTGCTTGTTGATGGGCAACCTGGCCGGCAAAGAGGCCAAGAGCAGGGTCAAAGCCATGCTGCAATACGCCGACGGTTTTGCCCTGGCGGAGGAAGACTTGAAGCTCAGGGGCCCCGGCGACTTTTTCGGGGTGCGGCAGCACGGCATGCCGCAATTTAAAGCGGCGGACCTCTTACGGGATCACCGGATCATGCAGTTGGCCCAGCGGGATGCCCGGCATATCGTCAGTCATAAACACAAAGCGGAATACCGGCAGCTGCTGGCCTTTGTGCAAGAACACTATCGGGAATTCTTGCCTTAACGTTTCAAAGCTATGCTGCAAAGCATAGTCTTTTTTATTTTGGTAAAGCTAAAGGTGGATTATAGTTTCAAAAGAAGGAGGTAACGGTCTTGCGGGAACCGAAAAACAAGCAAAATTATCCAAACAAGAGAAAAGAAGGTTACTTCCCGGGCACGGATGAAAGGACCGGCCCATTTGATGCGGATTTTGATGATTACAGCGATTATGAGGAAACGCTGGAGTTCTTGAAGACAGGCAAAACTTTGGGTGGGCGCAGGTTCAAGTAGTTTCTTTCCTTGAAGGTACAAGTCAGGCAAATACTACTAGGGGCATGACAGCATAAAAGTAACCTGGAGAGCCATAATAAGACTACAAGAGCAAAGGAGGTGAAACTAGGATGGCATCCGGACAAAGAAGCAACACAATCGTAGTTCCTCAAGCTCGTCAAGCTATGGACCAGTTGAAGTATGAAACTGCGCAAGAGATCGGCCTCCCGAACTACAGGGGCTATCTCGGAGACATTCCTTCCCGCCTGAACGGTGCAGTCGGTGGTAACATGGTTCGTAAGATGATCCAAGCTTACCAGAGCTCTGTTGCTAACCAAACCCCCGGGGGCGGGCAGCAGTAACAAAAGTGAATAACATTTTATCATAGCGAGCCTGCGGGCTCGCTTCGTTTTGCCCCCGGGAAAACAATTCCTTACTGCAGGTATAAAGCATAATCCTGCGGGTTGATTGCCACGTGCAGTGCTTGGTTGAGACCGGAAGCTACGACCTTGGTAGTGCGGGTAATCAACTCATCTATTTCCTTGGGAGTAACGGTAAGGCTGGTACCGAAAGAACCCAGCACTTGCTGAATGGATTTTTCCATGTTGTCCTGAGTGATGGATGGCTCCAGGGCCGGGTTGTTCTCCATTAAGCTGCCGAAGAGCTGAAAGGCCAGTACCAGGGCGTTGACCACGGTGGGGATCCCGACGGCGATGACCGGCACGCCCATGGTTTGCTGGTTGATGCCTTTCCTCTGGTTGCGGATGCCGGAACCGGGCGATATGCCCGTACTGGCCAGCTGGATGGTGCTGGCAATCCGGTCCACATTTCCTGCGGCCAGGGCATCGACGGCGATGACCAGTTTAGGTTGTACCTTTTCGATGACACCTTGAATAATCTCGGCCGTTTCGATGCCGGTGATACCCAGCACCCCCGGGGCCAGGGCGCACACGGGACGAAGCCCGCCGGTCAGCTCTTTTGGAGCCAGTTGAAACATATGCCTGGTCACCAGCATGGTGTTAACCACTTTCGGCCCTAAAGCATCGGGTGTAGCGTTCCAGTTACCCAGTCCTACCACCAGGATAGGGTCGGCGGGAGTGATATTAAAGCCCGCTATCATGTTTTTCAACGCATCGGCAAAAACCCTGGCGATGTTTTTATGGGCGTCCCAGTTATTGTGGCGCAATTCGCCGGATTCAATGGTAACATAGGTGCCTTTGGGACGGCCCATGGATTGTTCTCCTTCCTCATTGAGGATGGTGATGGTCGTGACTGTACCGTGGGAAAACCGTGCCTGTTCGTGCCTTACGCCGTGAATCTCCTGCCCCGTACTACCCCGCAGCAGGTCATGGGCCTCTACGGCTAAGTCCATGTAAGGAGTCAAGTGTTGCGGCAATCGATAGTTGTTCAATGTCTTCACCTCAACTTTTGTCATTTTCATATTTTCCCAAGGCAGCCATTTCTATTCCTATAGAGGAATTGTTTTTGCAGGTATATAATGGTATAATCTTGCTGAGGTGAAGACGCCATGAAAGTACGCTGCTCCATTTGCGGTCGTGAGCAGGAAATCTCGAAAATACATAAAGATTACCAGAGGCTGGCCAGGGATCCCCAAGCTGCTTTTGTATGCAATTTGTGTACCAACCGGGTGCAGTACCAGGCCAGGGAGGCGCAAAAACCGTTACGGCCTGTTTGATTTTAGAGTGACCAGGGCGTCTACGGCTGTTACGCCTTGTCCTTGTTCCCCCACGATTAAGGGATTGATTTCCAGTTCCTCGATGATCCCTTCTAAGTCCAGGGCCAGGCGGCTGAGTTTCACTAGCATGTCGATAAGGGCATCCATATCCGCCGGTCCCAAATTGCGGAAGGACTTTAGTACGGGGAAGCTCTTCAGCCTTGCCAGCAAAGCTTCCGCTTCATACCTGGCCAGGGGAGGAACGGCGGACACAAAATCCCGCAATACTTCGACAAAAATGCCGCCCATGCCGGCAATCAGGACGTTGCCAAAGGTAACGTCGTTTTTTATGCCCAGAATCATTTCTCTTCCCGGCGGGACCATCTCCGCTACCAGTACCCCGTCAATTTGGGCCTGGGGCGCCTTGGTCTTCACCTGCTGCATGATTTGTTCGTAAGCGGCCAAGACCTCCTCCCGGGTGTTCAGGTTGAGGCGGACACCGCCCACTTCCGTCTTGTGCAGGATGTCAGGCGATAGTATTTTCAGGGCCACCGGGAAGCCCGTTTGTTCCGCCAGCCTGGCTGCTTCCTCGGCGGAACGGGCCGCCGCCTCCCGGGTCACGGGGATGTCGTAGAGCTTAAGGAGTTCTTTTGCTTCTAGTTCTGTCAGCTGCCGGCGCCCGATCTTGGCTAGAAACTGTCGCCCTGTACCGGTGCCGGTGGCCTGGACCGGTGTATCCTGCTGCTTGTATCGGATATACTGCCGGTGCCGTTCGGCATAGTTGGCCAGGGCGGCCAGGGCTCTTACCCCGTGTTCCACTTGCAGGGCATTGGGTAAACCGGCCTGCTTCATTAATGCCTGGGTCAGGGCGTGGGCTTGGTCATCATGACTCCAGCCAATGCACATCATGGGCTTGTCGGAAGCCAGGTACGCTGCTTCGAGCTGCTGGATGACGTGCCCGGCGCCTTCCCCTGCCACGTTAAAGTACAACAGCAGCAAGTCGATGTTGGGATCCTGGAGGACGGCATCCAGGGCTTGTTTTAAGAGCCCTTCTTCCACCATGGCCTGGGAAGTCAAGTCCACCGGGTTATTGACTGTGACAAAAGACGGCAGAATGCTTTCCAATGCCCGGCGCGTGGCGGGGGATAACTGGGCCACTTCCAAGCCGGCCTCTACACACAGATCCGCTAGATAAACGCTGCCTCCACCTGAGGTGGATAGGATACCGATGCGCTTGCCCCGGGGAAATTTCCGGTCGGCAAACAAATGCAATAATGGAAAAATCTCCTCAATTCCTGTGATGCGGATAATCCCTTTTTGATCAAAGAAGCCTTGATAGATATCGTCATTACCCACCATGGAACCGGTGTGGGATTGGGCCGCTTGAGCGGCAGCCTGGTGTTTGCCTACCTTCAGGATAATCAATGGTACTCCCTTAGCCAGCGCGGCATCGGCTATTTGGCAGAACTCCTTCCCGTTTCTGACCCCTTCCAGGTATGCCCCGATGGCTTTGACATCGGTGCAGTGAATCATGTAGTTGAGAAAATCGGTAAAGCTTAAATCAGCTTCGTTCCCGGTGCTTACCAGGATCTGGGCGCCCAGGCCCTGTTTTTGCGCTTCCGAATAAGTAATGGTGCCAAACCCGCCGCTTTGGCTGATAAAAGCATATGCGTTTTCTTTCACTACTTTTTCCGGATGATGGCTGACGGCAAAATTCGCCATGACCTTGGCCGGGGCATTGACGATGCCCAGGCAGTTTGGACCGGCAAACCTGATGTTGCCCCTCCGGGCCACGCCGAGCAGCTCTTCCTGCAGCTTCTTGCCTGCAGGTCCTATTTCAGCAAAGCCGGAGGTAAATATGATGGCTGTCTTGACACCGGTATCAACACATTCCTGCATCACCGCCAGGATGTCCCTGGCGGGTACCGAGATGATGGCCAGGTCTATGCTGTCATTGATAGCGGTTAGACTGGGATAGCACTTAAGCCCATGGATCTCTTGATAACGCGGGTTAACCGGGTAAAGACGGCCCCCATACCCGGCAGAGAGCAAGGAGATCAGAGGTTGGCCGCCCGGTTTTAACGGATTGGCTGAAGCTCCGACAATGGCAATGCTCTGGGGATTGAACAAATGGTCGAGTTGCTGTACGTCCATAATGTTCCTCCTTGTAGCACAATTTTGACATGAATAACTATTCAGCATTATCCGGGAATTTCCTGCCGCAAGGAGAAAACTGTCGAAAAAACAAAAAAGCACCGCTTGACGGCGGTGCCGGTTGACGTTGCCCTACAGGCGCTAGGTACCTTTTGACGCCTGTAGGGACTGGGAGAGGAGAAACCGGAGGAAGAGCTCATGGGGGAGGGTTATTAAGTAATAACCACTAAGCTCTTCTGTAAAGCGCTTTACCAGTAATTATTATGGGCTGTTCATGTCAATAATATTCAGGGCAGGGAAAAATTTTTTGTGGATTTGACGATATTTGCGGTAAGGAACTCAATTGCCATGACAGGATATGCTATAATAGCTGTGGGTGGATATGGAAAATGCGGATCATTGCAGGAAAAAGGAAAGGGTTGCTGCTCCAGGCACCAAAAGGATATGATACCAGACCGACTATTGACCGGGTCAAAGAAGCCATGTTTAACGTTATTCAAGGCTATGAGCAGGATGCCCATGTTTTGGATCTTTTCGCCGGGACCGGAGCCCTCGGTCTCGAGGCATTAAGCCGGGGAGCTAGGCTGGCTGTTTTTGTGGAGAAACATCCGCCGGCTTGGCGGGTTTTGTCGGCCAACATTGCTAAAGCCGGTTTTCAAGATCAAGCTGTCGTGATTAAAGGTGATGCTTTAGTTTTCCTCCGGCAATACGAAGGTATGCCTTTCGATTTGATTTTTATCGATCCCCCCTACGGCAGCGATCTGGTGGTCCAGGTGTTAACCTCCATCTGCCGGAGAGGATTGCTGGCCCCTGGCGGGCTGGTGGTTTTGGAAACGGGAGTTAAGTACGGGCCTGTTCCGGCAGTACCCGGTTTACAATTACTAAAAGAGAAGATATACGGCGATACCATGCTTTTATTTTTTGAGCCTGCAAAGGAGGAAGAAGGTCATGGACGTATTTGAAATGCTCGATGAGTTGGAAGACATCATCGAAAGCGGTGCCAGGGTGCCCCTGACCGGCAAAGTGCTGGTGGATGCGGAAGAGGTTTTGGATTGCATCGATCAAATCCGCTCCGTATTGCCGGAAGAGATTCGGCAAGCCCGTTGGATTGCCAAGGAAAGAGAACGGGTGCTGGCCGATGCCAAGCAGGAAGCGGAAGAAACGCTGAAAAGAGCTCAAACCCAGATCGAACAAATGGCCCTCGAGAACGAAGTGGTTAAAATAGCGGAGCAAAAGGCCCAGGAGATTTTAGCCAGGGCCAAAGCCATTGAATTGGAGATGCGTGACGGAGCTACGGCTTATGCGGAGCAGATCTTGGAACAACTGGAGAACAATTTGAATAAGGCGCTGGAGAGCATTAGGGAAAGCAAATCTGAGCTCCAGGGCCTGAAAGCACAAGTAGGATAAATACCGGTTAGGTTCGGATGCTGCGCCGTAAAACCGCCATTAGGCTCATGCAAGACAGGAGCCCCAGGATGGCGGCCATCGTCTTGACACTCTGCAGTACCAGGGTCCAGGCAGAAGGGGGCCGGACCTGGATGACTTCCAAGCTCAGGAAGGGCAGCACCGAAAGCCCGGCGATGAAAGTAATTATCCCCGAGAGGCAGGCTTGCAATCCCCTGGCTAAGAAGTAAGGACCGAAAGGGATCCCGGCTTCGCTGGTAAATGCGGCTACCTGGGCGTGGACCGCCACCCCCGCCCATCCCAAGAGGAGACTGGTACATACCAGCTGCTGCAGGAAGGGAGCATTGCTTTCGGAGACCATTTTGATCCCGATGGTCATTTCCAATAAACCGCTGGCGAGGGGTACGAGGAGGTCCGGGGCAAACCCCAGGGGAATGAGAAAATAACCGATGGCAGCCCCGGCGATTTTGACGAACCCCAGCAGGGTCAAAATTTCAATCAGCACCGAGAAAACAATGATAAAGCCACCAACGACCAGGATATTCTGCATGGCTTTCTTGGTGGCATCGCCTAACAGGTGCCCAAAGGGTTTGTGGTTCGCCTGCCGGGCTTTCTCCATATGGCTGACCGCCAGCCGGAACAAGGTCCGGAGCGGGTACCCGGCCGCGGGTGCAGTTTTTGGTGGGGAAAGATATTTTAAGAAAACCCCGGTGATGATGTTGGCGCTGTAGTGGCTTAGGGCCAGCAGCCAGCCTACTTGGGGTAGGTGCAAAAACCCCACCGCCACGGAACTCAACATGAACAAGGGAGACGCGTTGTTGGTAAAGGCCACCAAGCGGGCGGCTTCTTCCCGGTCGATTAAGTTCTGCCTGTGGAGCTGGGACGTGAGAATGCCCCCGATGGGAGCTCCGGAGGTATAACCGGCGGCTACTACCAGGGCCCCGGCGCCTGGGACGTTAAAAAGGGGCCGCATCACCGGTTCTAAGAAAATGCTGAGGAAATGGACCACGCCCAATTGGATCATCAGTTCGGAAATGACGAAAAAAGGGAACAGTCCCGGAAATACAACTTGCCACCAGGTATCGATCCCTCGCTTGGCCGCCGGGAAAATCTGCTGGGGATGGAGCATCATGATGGCGGCCAGGCACAGGAGCAGGGTGAGGCGGAGTAATGATGTCCAGCCTTGCTTAGGGAGAAGATGCATATCCGGTTGACCTCCAGGCATGTTCTTTTATAATCTATTACTGGTATGATGGTTTCTAGCACCAGTTTCAGGGGAAAACTTTAAGGAGGCAAGGTTATGAACAAGACCCCGACAGTGGGGTTGGTTTTGGGAGCCGGTGCGGCCAAAGGTTTTGCTCATTTAGGGGTACTGAAAGTGTTGGAGGAGGAAAATATTCCTTTTGATCTAATCGTGGGCTGCAGCATGGGGAGTGTCTTCGGCGCTTTGTACGGTGCAGGAGTGGATTTGCACTTGCTGGAAAAGATGCTGGAGCACCTGCCCCAGAAACAACTGTTTGACCTAGCCGTGCCTAAAATGGGTTTGATCCGGGGACATCGCTTGGAAACACTGCTGCGCTTGTTGACGAAAGACAAGGACTTTTCCGAGCTGGACATCCCTGTTTATGTAGTAGCGGTGGACATTGAAAAAGGAGAAAAAGTAGTTATCAATGAAGGCTCGGTGGCCGAAGCGGTCAGGGGCAGCATTGCCATTCCCGGTGTTTTTGCCCCCAAGCGCTGGCGCGATAGGCTGCTGGTGGACGGGGCCGTTTTGGAGCGCGTTCCGGTGGGCGTAGCCCGGAAATGCGGTGCTGACATTGTCATTGCCGTTGATGTTAAATTTGGAGGTGATACCCGGAGGGAATTCAAGATTACCAATATTTTCGAGGTTTTCTTGCATTCCATTGAGCTCATGGAGCGGGAGGTAGCCCGGCCCTATTTGGCGGAGGCGGATATATTGATCCAACCCGATTTAGCTCACATTGCCAGCTCTGAGTTCAGTCGCTTTAAGGAATGTATCGCTATCGGAGAAGCTGCGGCCAGGAGGGCTGTTCCTCAAATCAAACAGCTCCTGACTGAATGTGGTATTGACTGCAGCAATGGGTTGTCCCAAAGAAAGCAAAGGAGGACGTAATAACAATGAAGATTTTAGTATTGAATTGCGGGAGCTCTTCCGTGAAGTATCAATTGTTTGACCTGGAGCAGGAGGCTGTGATTGCCAAGGGCTTGGTGGAAAGGATCGGCTTGGCGCAAGCGGTTCTGAATCACCAGCCTCAGGGCAGGGACAAAATGGTCTTTCAAGAGGAGATTCCCGATCACAGCACCGCCATTAAACTGGTGTTGGATGCCCTGGTCCACCCGGAATATGGTGTCCTGGCAAGTATTGACGAGATAGAAGCCGTCGGGCACCGGACCGTGCACGGCGGCAGTGAGTTTGCCCAGTCGGTATTGATCGACGATGAAATCATGGCCACTTTGAAGCGGTTGTATGATTTGGCACCTTTACATAATCCCCCCGCCGTTAAAGGCATCGAGGCCTGCCAGCGGATTTTGCCCACCGTGCCCCAGGTAGCTGTCTTTGATACCGCTTTCCATCAAACCATGCCCCCGCATGCTTATCTATACAGCTTGCCATATGAGCTTTATGAAAAATACGGCATCCGCCGTTATGGTTTCCATGGGACTTCTCACAAGTATGTGGCCCGGAAAGGTGCCGAGTTCCTCGGACGTTCCGTGGACGAACTCAAGATCGTTACCTGCCATCTGGGTAACGGTGCTTCCGTGACGGCCATCGACCGGGGCAAATCCATTGACACCAGCATGGGCTTTACTCCTTTGGAAGGGTTAACCATGGGTACCCGTTGCGGCGATATGGACCCGGCCATCGTCACCTTTTTGATGGAAAAGGAGAAACTAAGCAGTAGCGGGCTCAATGAACTCATGAACAAGAAAAGCGGCGTGCTGGGAATTTCCGGGGTTTCCAGTGACTTCAGAGATTTGGAACAAGCCGCCGGGCAAGGACATGAAAGAGCTAAACTGGCACTGGACCGGTTTGCCTACGTAGTCAAGAAATACATCGGTGCTTATATGGCCGCTTTGGGTGGATTGGACCTGCTGGTTTTCACCGCCGGTTTAGGAGAAAACTCCGCCACCATGAGAGCAGCGATCTGTCAAGGCCTGGAGTGTTTCGGCATTGTCATCGATGAGGAAAAAAACCAAGTTCGGGGCCAAATAGCGGAGATTTCCCATGAGACGTCCCGGGTGAAGGTGCTGGTGGTGCCTACCAATGAGGAGTTAATGATTGCCCGGGAGACCCAAGAAATTGTCGAGCGGATTGACACTCGGGGATAGGCTTTAGTATAATGAGATTTGGTGTTTTTTGTTTGTGGTGGTGAGGCATTTGCGCGTTGATGTGTCTGAAGTCAAAAGAGTTCCGGGCAAAACGCTGCAATTGGAGCTGTCGACGACATGGGAGCACCCTCTTCACTGGCAAGGGGAAGAGTTGCCGTTCACGGGACCCCTGTCCGTCCATTTGACCCTGGAGGGACAAAAAGGGGGCACTATTCTGGTGCGCGGGCGCCTGGCGTCGGCACTGGGGGTGGAATGCAGCCGTTGTTTGGAACCTTTTGATTATCCCCTGGAGGCGGACTTTGAGGGAGCCTTCTTTCCGGAAGGAAAGCGCACGGACCGGGATGAGGAAGAGTTTGCCGGTCAATTCTATGCAGGTGATACCATTGAGCTTGACGATTTGCTGCAGCAGAGTATTTACTTAATCCTGCCGATGCAGTTCCTGTGCTCCCCCGGTTGCCAGGGTTTGTGTCCTCACTGCGGGAGAAGGAAGGAAGAAGGCTGTCATTGCCAAAGTGAGCAAGTTGATCCCCGGTTGGAAGTACTGAAGCAGTTGTTGCAAGAGAAGAGTTGAAAGGAGGGGTTTGCATGGGTGTACCAAAGCGGAGAGTATCCAAAGCGAGAAAAAACAAGCGCCGTTCCCAGTGGCTGAAGATTGGCATGCCGCATTTAACCGAATGTCCACAATGCCATGAACTGAAGCCCACTCATTCCCTGTGCCCGGCTTGTGGTTATTATAAAGGGAAGGCAGTCAATGCCGGTGAATAGTGTGTATGTTAAAGCAAGGTCCCTGCACCTTGCTTTAATTTTTTTTGAAAAAAATGTTTGCAAATCACGGGTAGTTATAATATACTCTAATAAGCTGATATTAGCACCAGATACTAAAGGTGGTTATCATGGAAGGCACTCCCCTGGATAAAGCTCAACGTCAGGAGCGGCTGCTGGCTTACCTCAAAGATAACCCGTTTGCTACGGATCGAGAGTTGGCCGAGTACTTTTCCGTTAGTGTCCAGACCATCCGCCTGGACCGGCTGGCTTTGGGTATTCCCCAGGTGCGGGAAAGAGTGAGCCAGGTGGCCAAGGAGGCCTATGCTCAGGTGAAATCCCTGGAGGCTAAAGAGGTGGTAGGGGAGCTCATTGATATTAGGCTCAATCAAAGCGGTATCTCTATCTTAGATATCCAGGACGACAAGGTTTTGGAACGGAACCTGGTGGCCAGGGGTCATCACCTTTTCGCCCAGGCCAACTCACTGGCGGTGGCCATCATTGATGCTCCGGTGGTTTTAACAGGCAGTGCCAGGGTGCGTTATAAAAAGCCGGTCAAACTGGGAGACCGGGTGATTGCCAAAGCTACGGTGAAAGTGCAACGTGGTAATACATATTTGGTTTCCGTTTATTCTTACGTGGGGAATGACATCGTATTCAAGGGGCAGTTTATCGTGACGGCCCCAAGATAAGGAGTGAAGGGAAAGTTGCGGATTGCGGTAGATGCCATGGGAGGGGATCATGCCCCACTGGAGATTGTTCAAGGAGCCGTGGCAGCAGCCCAGCGCTATAGTGATTGCACTGTCATATTGGTGGGCCGCGAAGAAGTTGTGGCAGAGGAACTGGCCAAGTACCCTCAACTTCCCAATATCAGGATTGTGCACGCTCCTGATTTGGTAGCCATGGATGAACAGCCGGCCATAGCCCTGCGCCGGAAAAAAGGCACCACTTCCATTGGGGTGGCTACCGAACTGGTGAAACAAGGGGAAGCGGATGCCCTGGTGTCAGCTGGCAGCACCGGTGCCCAGATGGCGGCGGCTTTGCTGATCTTGGGTAGGATTAAAGGCATCCAGCGGCCGGCCATTACCACCCTTTTTCCTTCGTTAAACAAGCCTACCGTCCTGCTGGATGTGGGAGCCAATACTAATGTGGAAGCAGAACACTTGCTCCAGTTTGCCGTGATGGGCAGTATTTATGCGGAAAAGATCTTGGGTCGGCAAAACCCTTCGGTCGGTTTGTTGAATATAGGTACGGAACCGAATAAGGGTAATGACCAGGTGAAAGAAGCCTTCACCCTTTTGTCCCGGTCCTTTTTGAATTTTGCCGGCAATGTTGAGGCCAGGGATTTGCCCCAAGGTGTGGTGGATGTTTTAGTTTGTGACGGTTTTGTGGGCAATGTGGTCTTAAAACTGTCAGAAGGGCTAGGGACTACCATTTTTCAACTGCTGAAAGAAGAATTGACCGCCAACCTGCGCACCAAACTGGGAGCGGCCCTGGTGGCGCCGGGGCTGAAGCGATTAAGAAACATGATGGATTACGCCGAATACGGCGGGGCCCCTCTTTTGGGGGTCAAGGGTGTCAGCATTATCTGTCACGGCAGTTCTAAAGCCCGCGCCATTACCAACGCGATTAGAGTGGCTATGGACTGTGTGCAAATCCGGATGGTAGAACAAATCGAAGCCAGTGTGGCGAGAATCGGTAAAGGAGAAGACCAGGCATGACCCAGCCTTTTCGAGCTGTGATCGCCGGGACGGGCAGCTACGTCCCCGAAAGAATTGTAACCAATGATGATTTATCTCGCTTGGTGGACACCAGCGATGAGTGGATCCGGACGAGGACGGGAATCAGGGAAAGAAGAGTCTTGGCAGACGAACAAGCTACTTCTGATATGTGCCTGGAAGCGGCGCGGCAGGCGCTGGTGGACGCCCGGGTCAGCCCGGAGGAAATTGACCTGATCATCGTGGCGACGGTGACGCCGGACATGCTTTTTCCTTCCACGGCTTGCCTGGTGCAGGAGAAATTGGGTGCCGTCAACGCTGCTGCCTTTGACTTGTCCGCCGGTTGTACGGGATTTATTTACGGCCTGGCTACCGGAAGCCAATTTTTGGAGACAGGGCTCTATCGCACAGCCCTGGTTATCGGAGCGGATGCTTTAAGCCGCATTGTGAACTGGTCTGATCGCAGTACCTGTGTCCTGTTCGGTGACGGGGCCGGTGCCGTCGTGCTGCAGGGGATTCCCGGAACCAACTATGGTATATTGGGCAGTTATTTGAAATCAGACGGTGGAGGCGCAGGTTTACTGTGCCTGCCCGGCGGCGGTTCCCGCCGGCCTCCCTCTCCCGCCAGCCTGGCAGCGGGGCTGCACTACCTGCACATGGAGGGAAAAGAGGTTTTCAAATTTGCCGTGAAAGCCATGGAAGACGCGACAACTCAGACCCTCCAGGTGTGCGGTTTAACGGAAAAGGATGTGGATTTCCTCATCCCGCACCAGGCTAACATGCGGATTGTGGAAGCAGCCTTAAAGAGGCTGGAGCTGCCTAGAGAACGCGTCATCGTCAACTTGGATAAATACGGCAACATGTCCAGCGCTTCCGTCCCGGTAGCCATGGATGAAGCGGCTAGACTGGGGAGATTAAGGAGAGGAGACGTCTTGCTGCTGGTTGCTTTCGGGGCCGGGCTAACCTGGGGGGGAGTGGCCCTCAAATGGGCCAAGTAGAAAGGAGGGTGAGCTTTGGAAAGAATACTGCACACTGAGTTGTGTGACCTGCTGGGGATTGATTATCCCATCTTTCAGGGAGGGATGGCCTGGGTGGCTACCGGCGAACTGGCCGGGGCCGTATCACAAGCCGGAGGTCTCGGCATTATCGGCGCCGGCAATGCACCCCCGGAATGGGTGCGGCAGGAGATCCGCAAAGTCAAAGCCGTCACTGAAAAACCTTTTGGGGTGAATGTCTACTACATGTCACCGTATGTGGAAGAGGTCATCCGAGTGATTATAGAGGAACGGGTGCCCGTCATCACGACGGGTGCCGGTAATCCCGGCAAGCACATGGCTTTGCTAAAGCAGCATTCCGTGAAGGTGTTCCCGGTGGTATCTTCGGTAGCCCTGGCCAAAAGGCTGGTCCGGGCGGGAGCCGACGGGTTGATTGCCGAAGGCATGGAATGCGGTGGGCATGTAGGAGAGTTAACTACCATGGCGCTGGTTCCCCAGATCGTGGATGCCGTGGAGGTGCCGGTCATTGCCGCCGGCGGTATTGCCGACGGCCGGGGCCTGGTGGCCGCCCTGGCTTTAGGTGCCAAAGGTGTGCAGTTGGGAACCCGCTTTGTTTGTGCCACCGAATGTACTGTTCACCCCAATTATAAACAAGCGATTATGGATGCCAAGGACCGGGACACGGTCTTGACCGGCTTGCCGGGCCATGAAGTCCGGGTATTGAAAAACAAATTGACCAGAGAATTCATCAAACTGAGAAATGAGCAGGCGTCCCTGGCCCAGTTCGAGGAGTTGGGTCGAGGTCGCTTGAAACTGGCGGCTGTGGACGGGGATGTGGAAATGGGTTCCGTAATGGCGGGGCAAATCAGCGCCCTGGTGCAACGGGAAGAACCGGCGGAAGCCATCATCCGGGATCTGGTCCAGGGGGCCGTGCAGGTGCTCAAGGAACTGAGAAACTTTCCGATAGGTTAGGTGAGAAGATGCAGGGAAAAATTGCTTTTGTCTTCCCTGGGCAGGGATCCCAGTATCCGGGGATGGGACGGGAGCTTTATGAGAATTATCTTGCGGCCAGGCGGGTGTTTGAGGAAGCCGATGCCGTTGCTCCCCTGTCCCGGCTGTGTTTTGCAGGTTCCGAGGAGGAACTGCGCCAAACCGTCAATACCCAACCCGCGGTTTTAACGGCCAGTGTGGCTGCTTACCGGGTGCTGCAGTCTTTCGGCATCAAAGCGGATTTTGCGGCCGGCCATAGTTTAGGTGAGTATGCGGCTCTGGTGGCTGCCGGTGTATTGCGTTTTAAGGATGCGCTGCAAATCGTCATCACCAGGAGCCGGCTCATGGAACAAGCTGTGCCGCAAGGCACCGGGGGCATGGCTGCCGTGCTGGGACTGGGTGCCGAGGCCGTTACTGAGGTTTGCCGGGAAGCATCACAAAAGTCCCCGGTAGAGCCGGCCAATTTCAACTGCCCCGGGCAAGTGGTGATTGCGGGGTACATAGACGGGGTCAACGCGGCCATGGAATTGGCCAAGGCACGGGGTGCCAAACGGGTTATTCCTCTAAATGTGAGCGGCCCTTTTCATTCCAGTTTGATGGAACCCGCCGGGCGTAAGTTGCAAGAGGAACTGTCGAAATTCAGTTTCCATACCCCGGAGATTCCGGTAGTGGCCAACGTCTCCGCTGCCATTGCAGGTGATCCGGAGACCATTCGCTTCAACTTGGCCCAGCAGGTGTACCGCCCCGTGCGCTGGGAAGAGAGTGTGCGTTTCCTGTACCGGCAAGGTGTCAGGATCTTTATCGAAGTCGGGCCGGGAAAGGTGCTCACCGGTCTCATCAAGAAAACATTAAAAGACGTTTTGCTGCTCAATGTGGAAGATGAAGCGAGCCTACAATTAACCTTACAGGAACTTAAGGAGGTAGGTTGATGCTGTTAAAAGACAAAGTGGCGGTTGTGACGGGAAGCTCCAGGGGTATCGGTCGAGCTATCGCGCTGGCCCTGGCGGAGGAAGGATGCCATGTAGTCATCAATTATGTAGGCTGCGAAGCCCAAGCCAAAAGCCTGGCGGCGGAAATCGAAGCACGAGAGCGCCAAGCCCTGGTGGTAAGGGCCGACGTCAGTGACCGGAACGAAGCCGGCCGCCTGGTGGACAGTGCCTTGCAAGCCTTTGGGCGCATTGACATTTTAGTCAATAATGCCGGCATTACGCGGGATAACCTGCTGTTAAGAATGAGCCCGCAGGATTGGGACGCGGTGATCCAAACCAACTTGACCGGGGTTTTTAATTGTACGAAGCTGGCGCTCAAACCCATGCTCAAGCAGAGGTGGGGAAGGATCATTAACATTGCTTCCGTGTCTGGCATCGCCGGCAATCCCGGACAGGCGAATTATGCCGCGGCGAAAGCCGGGATCATCGCCTTTACCAAATCAGTGGCCAAGGAGGTGGCTTCCCGCAATATCCTGGTCAATGCCATTGCGCCCGGCTTCATTGCTACCGACATGACCGGGAAACTGCTGCAGGAGAACGAGGAAAAGCTGCTGGCTTCGATTCCGGTAGGGCGCTTGGGCCGGCCGGAAGAAATAGCGGGAGTGGCGGTTTTCTTAGCCTCCGAAAAGGCTAATTATATTACGGGCCAAACAATTGTAGTAGACGGTGGTTTAACAATATAGTAAACTTTGGAAGAATAGTAATATCACCGGAAGGGGGTGAATCTTTTGTCCACGGTTTTTGAGAAAATTAGAGCCATCGTGGTTGAGCAGCTGGGTGTGGAAGAAGACGAGGTAACCATGGAGACTACTTTCGAGTCTCTTAATGCCGACTCTTTAGATGTGGTGGAACTGGTGATGGCCTTGGAAGAGGAATTCGGGATCGAAATTCCTGATGAAGATGCCGAAAAACTTGTTACCGTAAAAGCTGCTGTAGACTATGTTACGCAAAAGATTAGCTAACCTTGTGTCCCGTAGTCTATCTACGGGATTTTTACTAAAGTTCAGTTAATAAATGTTTGGGGGAATGACGATGCCGCTTCCAAAGTTGCGAATAGGTCATTTAGAGGCTAAACTGCCCATTATTCAAGGTGGGATGGCCGTCCGCATCTCTACGGCGCCTTTGGCCGCTGCTGTGGCAAATGAAGGTGGAATTGGCCTCATTGCCGGTACGGGTATGACTGTACCGGAATTAATCCAGGAAATCAGGCGGGCCAGGCAGCTCTCCAAAGGCATTATAGGCGTCAATGTGATGTTTGCGGTGCGGGAATTCGCAAGCTTGGTGGGGGCGGCACTCGAGGAAGGCATTGACCTGATTGTCTCGGGAGCAGGTTTTTCCCGGGACATGTTCCAGTGGGGTAAGCATTATCAAACACCGGTGGTACCCATTGTATCGTCCCCACGCTTTGCCAAGCTGGCGGAAAGCCTGGGCGCCGGCGCCGTCATTGTGGAAAGCGGGGATGCGGGGGGACACCTGGCCACTTTGGAGCCATTGCGCAAGATCTTACCAGCGGTGCGAGAGGCCGTCAAGATCCCGGTCATTGCCGCCGGGGGCATCTTCAGCGGGCACGATATTCTGGATGCTTTAGCCATGGGTGCAGACGGGGTTCAGATGGGAACCCGTTTTGCAGCCGCGAAGGAATCCAATGCTTCCGAAGCATTTAAACGTCTTTACCTGGAGGCCACGGAAGAGGACCTGGTGTTGATAGACAGCCCAGTCGGGCTGCCTGGTAGAGGTATCCGCAGCGAATTGGTGCGTCGCTTGGAAAAGGAACAACAACTACCGCCGCGGCAGTGCAGGCAATGTCTAAAACGATGCTCGCGCCGCTTCTGTATTAAGGATGCCCTGGAGAAGGCGCAAAGGGGTATTGTCCAGGAAGGTTTGTTCTTTGCGGGAACCAAGGTCAGCCAGGTCAAGGAGATTCTATCGGTGAAAGAAATATTCCAAAGGATCTTGTCGGAGATAGAGAGTATAGGCGAAAGGAGGTAAACCTGTGAAAAAGCGGGTAGTGATTACCGGCATGGGTGTGATCTCGCCTGTGGGCACAGGGGTTGACGCCTTTTGGGACTCCTTGATTAACGGGCGTTCCGGGTTGGGACCGGTTACTAATTTTGATGCATCGAACCTGCCCACCAGGATTGCGGGAGAAGTGAGGGATTTTGACCCGCTGCAGTATCTGGACAAAAAAGAAGCCAGGCGCATGGATCGCTTTACCCAGTTTGCCCTGTCTGCTGCGCAAATGGCCGTTGCCGACGCCCGGTTGGAAGTTGATAGCGTAGATAAAGAGAGATTGGGTGTCGTCTTAGGAACCGGCATCGGTGGTACCTGGACTTTCGAAGAACAGCACCGGGTGCTGTTGGAACGGGGCCCCAGTCGAGTCAGTCCCTTTTTCGTGCCGATGATGATCGCCAATTTGGCTGCAGGCCAGATTTCCATTTGGCTTAAAGCCCTCGGACCCAATTACACGGTGGTAAGTGCCTGCGCTTCAGCTACCAATGCCATCGGCGAGGCCTTTAAGGTCATTCAAAGAGGTGATGCTGATTGTGTCATTACCGGCGGCACAGAGGCGGCCGTTACACCCATGTCCATGGCCGGGTTCTGTGCTATGAAGGCCATGTCCACCAGAAATGACGATCCCCAAGGCGCGTCCAGACCCTTTGATAAGGAACGAGATGGTTTTGTCTTAAGCGAAGGAGCCGGTATCCTGGTGCTGGAGACTTTAGAGCATGCCCAGAAGCGAGGTGCCAGGATTTATGGAGAGCTGGCCGGCTACGGTTGCACCGCCGATGCATACCACATTACCGCCCCGGCCCCAGACGGTTCCAGGGCGGCGCGGGCCATGGAGTTAGCTTTACAGGATGCGGGAATTCTACCGGCTGAAGTTGACTATATTAATGCCCACGGCACCTCCACGGACTTAAACGATAAACTGGAAACCCTGGCCATTAAGAAAGTATTCGGTGACCACGCTTACCGGGTACCTGTCAGCTCTACCAAATCCATGACCGGTCATTTGCTGGGAGCGGCCGGTGCGGTGGAAGCCATTGCTTGTGTGCTGGCGATTAATCGCGGCATCATCCCGCCGACCATTAATTATGAGAACCCGGATCCCGAGTGTGACTTGGACTACGTCCCCAATCAAGCTCGCCGGGCTCAGGTTGAGGTAGCTCTGTCTAATTCCTTCGGTTTTGGGGGGCATAATGCAACTATTGTCATCAAAAGTTTTCGGCAATAATGTTTGGAGGATTTTAACTCATGCTGGCTGTACGGTTAAAGCATCTGCAGGAATTGGCTGAGAAACTATCGGTCAGAATGAATGCTTGGGAACTATTAAACGAAGCGTTGACCCACCGGACTTATACGGCGGAACATCCCGGCCAGAGGTTGAGGGACAACCAGCGCCTGGAATTCCTGGGCGATGCCGTATTGGGTATGATCGTGGCGGATTATCTTTTTTCCCGTTTTCCCGATAAAGCAGAAGGAGATTTAACTCGCATGCGGGCGGCGGTGGTTTGTGAAGCGGCGCTGGCCCGCTTGGCATTCAAGTTGGATTTGGGGAAGTATCTCCTGTTGGGCAAAGGAGAGGACTTGTCCGGCGGTCGCTACCGTGCCTCCACCTTAAGTGATGCCGTGGAAGCCATCATCGGAGCCGTGTTTCTTGACCAGGGTTTGGAAAAAACAAAGGAAATGGTACTTGCCTTTCTAAAAGATGAGATCGAGGAAGTGGCCCAAAGAGGCAGCAGGGATTTCAAAACCGCCTTGCAGGAACTGGTTCATCGCCTGTACGAGGATGTCGTTACCTATGACGTGATTCAAGAGACGGGGCCTGATCACAATAAACGATATGAAATGGGAGTTATTATCAAGGGAATTCTGGTAGCTACCGGCAAGGGCCGGAGCAAGAAGGAAGCAGAACAACAGGCGGCGGAAAAGGCGCTTAATAAACTCAAAGCTAAATATAAATTGGAAATATAGGGCGCAACGGTGCCTCAACCGGTTCATGAACAACACCGGTAACCGGTGTTAATCGTGGGATTCAGGTGACGATCCGGGGATAAGCCGGGTCGCCCCCGGGTGTCTCCCATCGGCACTTGAGGGTGTTCAGGGATTGGCGTTTTTCCCCGGGCTCCCTCAGTTCAATTCTGCCTTTACGGTTGACACCGCTTGCCCTTTTTTGTTTACGGTCTTAGGCGCGGGTGCGCCTATTTTTTTACAAAGATCCGGCTGTCGTGTTAAAATATTAGAGTGATTGGAAAAAAGCCGCTGGAGGTTAGAGGGTTGTTTCTAAAGTCCATCGAAATTCAAGGTTTTAAATCCTTTGCCGATAAAGTACGTTTGGAATTCGGTCCCGGTATTACCTGTATCGTGGGGCCTAACGGCAGCGGGAAAAGCAACATCTGTGACGCGATTCGCTGGGTGTTAGGGGAGCAGAGTTTGAAAGCTTTGCGGGGCAGCAAATGGGAGGACATCATCTTTAGCGGCAGCGAGGGACGGAAGCCCCTGGGCATGGCCTCGGTCACCCTGGTTTTTGATAACAGCACCGGGCTCCTGCCTTTGGATTTTAGTGAAGTAACGGTCTCCCGCCGGGTTTATCGTTCCGGCGAGAGTGAGTTTTATATTAACAGAGTTCCTTGCCGCCTCAAAGACATTCACGAATTGTTTCACGACACCGGGTTGGGGAAAGAGGCTTTTGCCATCATTGGGCAGGGGCAAGTAGACGCCATTCTCAGTTCCAGGCCGGAAGAGCGCCGGGCTTTGTTCGAGGAAGCGGCCGGTATCGTTCGCTATCGCAACCGGAAGGCAGAAGCAACCAAGAAGCTGGAACACACCAGTGCCAATCTGGACCGGCTGCAGGACCTGCTGTTTGAGTTGGAGCAAAACTTAATCCCTTTAGAGGAGGAGGCCTGCAAGGCCCAGCGGTATCAGGCCTTGAGTGAAGAATTGGCGGCTTTGGAGATCAGCTTGTCTTGCCTGGACATGGAACGAATAGCCGGCGCCCGGCAAAAAGTAGGGGAGGAGAAAGCGGCTCTAGAGCAAGCTCTCTGGCAAAAAGAAACCGATTACAGCCTTTTGGCCGGTCGTTTGGAGGAATTAGCTCTTGCACAGCAAAAACTCAAAGAACAGGAACAAGCCCGGCAAGGGGATTTGTTTCGCCTGGAGCAGGAACTGCAACACACCCAAGGGCAAATGGTATTGACCCAGGACAGGCTCGCGTCCCTAAAGGAGCGACAGGAGTCCATCCGACAAGAAAGACAGCGCAACCTGGCGAAGCTGGAGCAACTGGAGTTGGAGTACCGGGAGTACAAGAAGCAGCTTGACACTTTGGCCGGTAGTTATGAAGTGCAAAAAGGGCAGCTGGCCGGCCGGGAGGAGCAGCTGGATGCTTGCCAGCAGGACCTGGCCCGTTGTCAAACCACTGCCGCTCAATTGAAGAACGATCTCTTTGACATAGAACAACATCTCCTTTCCTGTCAAAACTCCTGTTTGGAAATCCAGTATGAATTGAAAAACCTTAATCACCAGGAACAAAAACTGGCCCACAGCGAGATAGCTTTTGAACGGCAGCAAAAGGAACTGCAGGAGACTATAGCGGTCATCAGCAATAAGATAGCCGCCGGCAAAGAACAATTAGAAGCGCACCGGGAGCGGTACCGGCAAGTTCTCACCGGTCAGGGGGAAACCCAGCGGTATATCGCGGGCATCCAGGAGCAATTGAAGCAGTTGGACCGGAAAATGCATGCCACCCTCTCCCGCTGCAAAGTGCTGGAAGAAATGAAAGAGAACCTGGAAGGGTATCACGGGGGCATTCGCAACCTGCTAAAAGTGGGCATGAAAACCGGGGCTTTCAAGCTGGCCGGCGTGGTGGGGGAACTGCTGGAGGTGCCTCCTGCCTATGAAAAAGCGATTGAGACTGCCCTCGGCGGCGCCATCCAGTATTTAGTGGCGGAGACAGATGAGGAAGCCCGGAAAGCCATTGATTGGTTAAAACGAGAAAGAGCAGGCCGGGCGACTTTTTTGCCGTTGAATACTTTGCAGCCCCGGAAGTTTCCCCGGGGTTTTCTCCCCCTGTTAACCGGGGCGGGAGTGATAGGGCTGGCCTCGGAACTGGTAAAGATCGCACCGGGGCAGGAACCGGTGCTCGAATACTTATTAGGTAACGTGGTGGTGGTCAAGGACCTGAGCGTGGCTTTATCCATTGCCAGGAAAAGCGGTTATGCGGTGAAAGTGGTGACCCTGGACGGGGAAGTGGTGTACCCGGGAGGATCCCTTACGGGAGGCAGTTACAAAACCAGGGAAACCGGTTTGTTGGGCCGCAGCCGGGAAATAGCTGAACAGAAAAAGATATTGGGTGATCTCAAAGCCCAGGAAGAAGAATGGCTGGCAAAACTGCATCAAGCTGAAACACAGCGGGAACGGCTGCAACATGAGGAGGAAGAATTGAGGGCCAGGCAAAGCCAGCTGGAGTTGGAAATCCTCAATCTGGAAAGGGAGCAGGAAAGGCTGCGGCAGGACTTGGCGCAAGAAGAGCAGGCATGGCAGCACAGGGCCTGGGAAAGGGAGCAGCTGCAGGCGGCCCAAAGGAGTTTGCTGGAAAAACTGGCCGGGCTGGAGCAGGACAGGGAGCAAACGGGGCGGCGCAAGGATGAGTTGCTGCGTCTTCTGGAAGAGACTACTAGGAAAGAGGCCTCTTTGCAGGAAACCATAAAACAGTTGAGTCAGACAGTAACGGAAGATAAAATCCGGTTGGCTGCTCTAAAAGAACAGTTAAAATCCCTGGAGAATTCCATCAATCACTATGAAGGGAATTACCGGGAACTACAGCAAAAGGATCAAGCTTTGGCGGACGAGTTAGGCCAGTTAGAACAAAAGGCAGAGGGGCTCATGGCTTCTTTGGCAGCTTTGAAGGAACAAGAAATCAAACTGCAGCATGAGTGGCGTGAGTTGGAAAAAAGCCGGCAAAGCCTGACGGTCCACGGGCAGGAAGTCCATCAAGAGCTCCAAGAACTGCAAAAGGAAACCGGCCGGCTGGCCAGGGAATTAAAAGAATTAAAGGAGCGGCAGCATCAACTGGAGGTGCAGCAAACCAGGCTGGATGTGGAATGGGATAACGCCGTGCTGAGGCTGAAGGAGAAATTCCAGCTTACCTGGGAGCAGGCCCAGGCCCAGCGGGTGCCGCTGCCGTCACGAGGACAAGCGGAAACAAGAATTAAATCCTTGAAAAAAGAGATTGAGGCCCTGGGTTTGGTTAACCCGAACGCTTTGGCGGAGTACCGGCGCATGAAAGACAGGTATGACTTCTTGACGCTGCAGCAAAAGGACCTCCTGAAAGCGCGGGATGGACTGTTTCAAGTAATCCAAGAGATGGAAAGAATCATGAGTCTCCGTTTTAAAGAAACACTCCGGGCGGTGGAACAAGCTTTTCAGGAGACCTTTGCTTACTTTTTTGGCGGCGGCAAGGCAACCCTGGCGCTGACGGTGCCGGACAATCTTCTGGAGAGCGGGATCGAGATTGTGGTGCAACCCCCGGGCAAAAAGATGCAAAACCTGTCCTTGCTGTCCGGCGGGGAGAGGGCCCTCACCGCCACGGCTCTTTTGTTTGCCCTGTTAATGGTCAAGCCCAGTCCCCTGTGCGTGTTGGATGAAATAGATGCCAACCTGGATGAAGCCAATGTGGACCGCTTTGCCGGTTACTTGCGCAAGTTTATCGATAAAACCCAGTTCATCCTGATCTCCCACCGGCAAGGCACCATGGAGTCCGCCGACGCCCTGTACGGGGTGACCATGGAAAAATCAGGTGTTTCCAGGCTTGTATCCGTAAAGCTGGCGCCGGCCGGTGAAGTTGGTTGACGAGCCTCACCCGTTGCATCCCTTTGCTTCTCATGCTAAAATGATACGACTATGGACGAGGGGGTTTTATCATTGGGATTTTTTGATAAATTGAAAGCGGGATTAACCAAAACCAGGGAGGGTTTGGTCAGCAAAGTTAACTCTTTAATTTCGGGACATAAGCAAATCGATGAGGAATTCTTTGAAGAACTGGAGGAGATCCTCATCCAGAGTGACGTGGGCGTGGACACCTCCTTGAGCCTGGTGGAACGAGTTAGGCAAACCGCCAAGGAGAAAAAGGCCACCAGCGGCGAGGAAGTCAAGGAAATCCTCAAGGAAGAGATCAAGCAAATCCTTGCTGCGGCAAGCCATAGTATCAACCTGCAGCCGAACTCCCTCACAGTAATCCTGGTGGTGGGCGTGAACGGTGCCGGGAAGACTACCACCATTGGCAAACTGGCTGCCGGTTTTGTCAAGGACGGGAAAAAGGTGGTGCTGGCGGCGGCGGATACCTTCCGGGCGGCAGCCATTGAACAGCTGGAGGTGTGGGCCCAGCGGAGCGGGGCCCAGCTGATCAAACATCAAGAAGGCTCTGACCCGGCGGCGGTAGCGTTTGACGGTTTGCAGGCAGCCAGATCCCGCGGGGCGGACGTGTTGTTGATTGATACCGCCGGTAGGCTGCAGAATAAGAAGAATCTCATGAATGAATTGAATAAAATCGTGCGGGTACTGAAGCGGGAAATACCGGAAGCTCCCCACGAAGTATTGCTGGTCCTTGATGCTACCACCGGGCAAAACGCTTTATCGCAGGCCTTGATCTTTAAGGAAACCGCCAGTGTAACCGGAATCGTCCTAACCAAGCTTGACGGGACCGCCAAAGGAGGGGTTATCATCCCGGTGGCGGATCAGATGAGCATCCCGGTGAAGTACATCGGCGTCGGGGAAGGCATTGACGATTTAAAGCCTTTCCAAGCGGGAGAGTTTGTGGAGGCCTTGTTTGCTGAGTGAGAATCTTTGCCGAAGGAGGGCTAAACCGATGAGTAAAATTTTGATCAAAAACTGTGTGGTAGTGCCGGTGGATCCGGAACTGCCGGAGGATGGGGCCCTTTCTTATCCCGGCGAAATAGCCGTGGACGGCTCCGAGATCGTATATGTGGGGCCGCCTGGTACGACCCCAGGGGATTTTGCGCCGGACCGGGTCATCGATGCCGCCGGCAAAGTTGCCCTGCCGGGCTTCATCAATGCTCACACCCATGCCGCCATGACCCTTTTCCGGGGATTTGCCGATGACCTGCCTTTGATGGAATGGCTGAATAACCGGATCTGGCCTTTAGAGGCGAAGCTTACGGCGGAAGACATTTATTGGGGTACGAAGCTGGCCATCCTGGAAATGCTCAAAGGAGGCATTACCGCTTTTGCCGACATGTATTTCTCCATGGACCGGGTAGCGGAAGCCGTTTGGGAAAGCGGGATGCGGGCCTCCCTGGCCAGGGGGTTGGTCGGGGGCGAAAGGGGTGGGCAGTCCATGGCCGAGGCGGAGGAATTGCTGGTCCAGTGGCAAAACCGGGGCGCAGGGCGCATTACTTTTATGTTGGGTCCCCATGCTCCCTATACCTGCTCGCCTGATTTCCTGCGGCTGGTGGTGGATAAAGCCAAGGAGCATCACCTGGGGTTACATATTCATTTAGCAGAAACGATGGCGGAAGTAGAGGATATCAAGAAACGTTACGGTAAGCGCCCGGTTGAACTGGTGCACGACATTGGCCTCTTTGAGGTGCCGGTCTTAGCTGCCCATTGTGTACATTTGACAGAGCATGAAATAGAGATTCTCAAAGAAAACCATGTGTCCGTAGCCCATAACCCGGAAAGCAATATGAAGTTAGCCAGCGGCATCGCCAGGGTACCGGAGATGCTGAACCGGGGCGTCAATGTGGCTTTAGGAACGGATGGGGCGGCCAGCAATAATAACCTGGACTTGTTCGGGGAAATGCGGACCGCCGCGCTGCTGCATAAAGTGGACAAACTGGATCCCACCGTAGTTAATGCTTATCAAGTGCTGCAGATGGCTACGGTTAACGGGGCGAAAGCTCTGGGCTTGGACCGGGTCGGCAGCCTGAAGCCCGGTTATAAGGCGGACCTCATCCTGGTGGATTTTGAGAAACCCCATCTCTACCCGCATCATGATGTCGTCGCCCACCTGGTGTATGCCGCCCAGCCCGGCGACGTGGACCTGGTCATGGTTGATGGACGAGTCCTGGTGGAAAAGGGCCGCGTCCTGACCATGGATGAAGAGGAGATTTATCAAAGAGTTAAGGAATGCGTGCAAAGGATTGTCGGATAGTAACGGTGGCTCTTGACATCTGTAGGCCAATCCTGTAAAATCGCTCTGTAAAGGCAAAATACTTTACAGAGGTTGCGACAGATGCTTGCGAAAATGACCAGGATCGCTTGGCTGTACAGTTTTTACGGTTCCCTGTTGACGGAAAGGCAGCGCAGCTTAGTGGAGTTATACTACCACCAGGATTATTCCCTGGCGGAAATAGCTGCTCTGGAAGGGGTAAGCCGGCAGGCGGTGCATGATTTATTGAAGCGAGCGGAAAGCGCTCTGGAGGAATACGAAGCATCCCTGCACCTTTTCAGCAAGCATCTGCAGCAGCAGGAACTAGTGGAGCAGATCCGGGCTCTGTTGTCCGCCGGTGATGTAGACCGGACTTTGGTTGAGGAAGTATCCCGCCTGTTAACGAAGCTCCTGGAAGTGTACCAGGAGGCGTAAAGGAGAGACAAAATGGGTGCCTTTTCTAGTTTGGCGGAAAAACTGCAAAACACTTTTCAACGGCTGAGAGGAAAAGGTAAGCTGTCTGAAAAGGATATCCAAGAAGCCATGCGGGAGGTTCGCCTCGCCCTGTTGGAAGCAGACGTGAACTACAAGGTAGTAAAAGATTTCGTAGCCACCGTGAAGGAAAGAGCCCTGGGGCAAGAGGTGATGGCGAGTCTTACCCCGGCCCAGCAAGTGATTAAGATTGTGCATGAGGAGCTTACCGCTTTGATGGGAGGAAGCCAGAGCAAGATCGTCCTGGCTCCCAAACCCCCGACGGTGGTAATGCTGGTGGGTTTGCAGGGTTCCGGGAAGACCACCAGTGCCGGTAAACTGGCCAATTATTTCAAAAGGCAGGGCCGGCGTCCCTTGCTGGTAGCTTGCGACGTGTACCGCCCTGCGGCTATTAAGCAGTTGGAAGTATTGGGTTCCCAGCATGAGATTCCGGTTTTTTCTTTAGGGGATAAGGTCAGTCCCGTGGAGATTGCCAGGCAGGCCGTAGACCATGCCCAGCCCCACGGCAATGACCTGGTTATCCTGGATACGGCGGGGCGGCTGCATATTAACGAGGAATTGATGCAGGAACTGCAAGATATCAAGGCAGCCGTGCAGCCCCACGAAGTGCTATTAGTGGTCGATGCCATGACAGGCCAGGATGCGGTGACGGTAGCCGAGAGCTTCCACCAGTCCGTGGGCATTGACGGCATTATCATAACCAAGTTGGACGGGGATACCCGGGGAGGGGCCGCCTTGTCCGTCAAAGCCGTTACCGGCAGGCCTATCAAATTTGCCGGCGTGGGAGAAAAGCTGGACGCTTTGGAACCTTTTCACCCTGACCGGATGGCCTCGCGGATTCTGGGCATGGGCGATGTGTTGACCCTGATCGAAAAGGCCCAGGCCAGCATCGATCAGGAAAAGGTCAAGGAAATGGAGCGCAAACTGCGCCAGCAGGAATTCACTTTGGAGGATTTCTTGGAACAACTGAACCAAGTTAAATCCATGGGACCTTTGGAAGATATTCTGGGCATGCTCCCGGGCATGGGGCAGATGAAAAAACTGAAAAACGTCCAAGTAGATGAGAAGGAA
This sequence comes from Clostridia bacterium, assembly GCA_012840125.1. Taxonomy (NCBI): domain Bacteria; kingdom Bacillati; phylum Bacillota; class Clostridia; species Clostridia bacterium. The sequence continues at coordinate 77,216 of DULZ01000092.1, forward strand.
TTAAAGCATGTGGAAGCCATTATCCAGTCCATGACCCCCGAGGAGAGACGGCATCCCGACATCATAAACGGCAGCCGCAAGCGGCGCATCGCCATGGGCAGCGGTACCACGGTCCAAGATGTGAACCGGGTGCTGAAACAGTTTACGGAAGTCAGGAAAATGATGAAGCAGCTAGGGGAGTTTTCCGGCGCTGCCAAGAAAGGCAAGAAGGGGTTTAAGTTTCCCTTATTCAGATAAGGGTCATTTCCATAGAACCATTACATCATGGGTAAGGAGGTGGAATGATTGGCAACCAGGATTCGCTTGAGAAGAATGGGGAGTAAGAAAGCTCCTTTTTACCGGGTGGTAGTGGCGGATGCCCGTTCCCCCAGGGACGGCCGGTTCATCGAAGAAATCGGCTATTATAACCCTGTTAGCCAGCCTGAGGCTATTCAAATCGATACCGAAAAGGCAATTAAGTGGCTCAACAACGGTGCTCAGCCTTCGGAAACCGTAAGAGCTTTGTTTAAGAAAGCCGGAGTTTGGCAAAAAATCGCTGAAGCTAAGGGAGCAGAGTAGCGGATGAGGAGGTCATATCATGAAGGAACTCGTCGAATGCCTTGCCAAAGCTCTTGTGGATAATCCGGATGCGGTGAATGTGAACATGATTGAAGGCGAAAAATCAGTGATTTTGGAGTTGAAGGTGGCTCCAGAAGACATGGGCAAAGTGATCGGCAAGCAAGGAAGAATTGCCAAGTCCATTCGCACCATTGTCAAAGCCGCCTCGAGCAAGGAAAGAAAGAAAGTTGTTGTAGAAATTATCTAACGGGCTGATTAACGGTGAAAGACGGGGAACAAGGGCTTTTCATCGCTATAGGCAAAATTCTTACGACCCACGGGCATAAAGGCGAACTGAAAGTTCAGCCTTTAACGGATTTTCCCGAGCGGTTTCAAACAGGGGAGGAAGTGTGGCTGGACCGGGATGGGCGGTTGAGTAAACATGAAATCGAGACCGTCAGGTACCACCGGCAATGGATTATTCTCAGGTTGTCCGGCGTTGAGGATATGTCAGCGGCGGAAGAACTGAGAGGAGTCCTCATTAAAGTGCCGGAAGACCGGGTCTACCCGCTGCCTGAAGGACATTATTATATCTTTCAACTGGTTGGATTGCCGGTTCTGACTGAGGAAGGAGATTTCCTGGGAATACTAAAAGAGATTTTGCCCACCGGCAGCAATGACGTCTACCGGGTTTGCCATCCGGAGACCGGCCGGGAGATCCTGCTGCCGGCGATTAAAGATTGTATCAAGAGCATTGATTTGGAGGGTCGCCGGATCCTGGTGAAGCTGCTTCCGGGATTGATTGATTAGGGGAATCGCCATGCGCATTGATGTCTTGACCATTTTTCCGGAAATGTTTCACAGTCCTTTAAACACCAGTATCTTGAAGAGAGCGATTGAGAAAGGGATTTTGGAAGTGGGGCTGGTAAATTTCCGTGATTATGCCACTGATAAACATCGCCGGGTGGATGACTATCCTTTCGGCGGAGGTTCCGGTATGGTGATGAAGCCGGAGCCGATTTTTCGCGCCTGGTCAGAGGTGAAAAAAGGGGTCAAGGCCGGCGTCAATTCCCGTACCATCCTCCTGTCTCCTCAGGGCAAGCTGTTTAATCAAGAACTGGCTTGGGAATTATCTAAAGAAGAACATTTGATCTTAGTATGCGGTCATTATGAAGGTATCGATGAAAGGGTGCGCATCCTGCTTGCTCCCGAAGAGATCTCCATCGGCGATTATATCTTGACTGGTGGGGAGTTGGGTGCCCTGGTGATCATCGATGCCGTGTGCCGTTTGCTGCCCGGGGTGCTCGGTGATGAACAATCAGCCAGGGAAGAGACCTTTGCAGGCGGGTTGCTGGAATACCCACAGTATACCAGACCCCGTGAATTCTTGGGGTTGGAAGTGCCGGAGGTGCTCTTGTCAGGTCATCACGCTCAAATCAACCAGTGGCGGCGGATGCAATCATTAATCCGCACGAAGCAGAGGCGTCCGGACTTATTGGAAAAAGCTTCTTTATCCCAAGAGGAGCGAGAGTTTCTAGCCAGTTTAGATATGGATGGATAAACAGTCTTATTTTTCAACGAAAGGAGGTACCGGCATGGATATCGTCCAGACTATTGGTCAGGAGCAAATGAGAAAGGATATTCCCGATTTCAAACCGGGTGATACGGTTAGTGTGCATGTCAAAGTCGTGGAAGGTAACAGGGAACGGATACAGGTGTTTGAAGGCACGGTGATCCGTAGGAGAGGCAGCGGTATTCAGGAGACTTTTACCGTTCGCAGGATGTCCTATGGGGTAGGTGTGGAAAGGACTTTCCCTGTTCATTCGCCTCGCATTGAAAAGATCGTAGTGAAGAGAAGAGGAAAAGTCAGACGTGCCAAACTCTATTACCTGCGCGAACGCGTTGGAAAATCCGCCAGAATTAAAGAGCATGCATAGCATAAAATTTAAGAGGGACTGCTTGTCAGTCCTCTTTTAGTAACCAGAAAGCGACGAGGCGGAGGTTTTTATGACCAAACAGAAATCCGTATTTTGGGACTGGATCGAAACCATAGCCATCGCAGTGATCCTGGCCCTGGTCATCCGGACTTTTCTTTTCCAGCCTTTTTATATCCCTTCCGGTTCCATGGAGCCGACGTTACAGGTAGGAGATAAAATTATCGTCAATAAACTGACCAGCCGGTTCAAAGATCCGGAAAGAGGACAGATTGTGGTGTTTAAGTTCCCCTATGATCCGTCCCAAGACTTTGTCAAACGCATCATAGGATTGCCCGGTGAAACAGTGGAGATCCGGGACAGCCGGGTGTTCATTAACGGGCAGGCCCTGGCGGAAGACTATCTCCCTGAGGGACTGGTTTACCCGGATTTCCCGCCGGTTACCGTTCCTGCCAATAGCTATTTTGTGCTGGGGGATAACAGGAATAACAGCCAGGACAGCCGTGTCTGGGGGCCCTTACCCAGGGATTTACTGATCGGGAATGTCCTGGCGATTTACTGGCCTTTGGAACGCATTGGTACCGTTAAGTAGGTGAAAAGATGGATATTCAATGGTATCCGGGTCACATGGCCAAAGCCAAAAGGCTGTTGTCGGAGCAGATTAAACTGGTGGATGTAGTGCTGGAAGTGCGCGATGCTCGCATACCCATCAGTTCCGGCAATCCCGATTTGAGACAGCTGCTGGGAAACAAGAAAGCCATGATTGTCTTGAATAAGGCTGATTTGGCCGAGGAGGATGCCACCCGAGCATGGCTTTCCTTTTTCACCGCCCGGGGGGAAAAGGCGGTGGCCCTGGCGGCCCGGCCGGAAGAAGTGAGAGTACTGCCCGTTATGATCAGGGAACTGGCCGAGGAACTGCTCTTGAAGTGGAAAGAAAAAGGCCTGCGTTCCCGGCCCGTCCGGGTGATGGTTGTAGGTGTTCCCAACGTGGGCAAGTCTTCATTGATTAACAGCATTATCAGGCGCAGCAGTACCAGGACCGGTGACCGGCCGGGAGTTACCCGGGGCACCCAGTGGGTGCGGATCCGGCGGGATTTGGAGCTGTTGGATACCCCCGGCCTTTTGTGGCCGAAATTCGATTCCCCTGAAACAGGCCTGTTGCTGGCCATCACCGGTGCCGTCAAGGAAGAGGTCTTTGAGGCGGTGCAGGTGGCGCAGGGCTTCATCAGCTTGGTGCGGCAGAGGCGTCCCGGCTTGTTAGCCGGAGTCTACGGCCTGGCGGAAGACGCCGGGCACACGGATTGGGATATTTTATATGCTTTGGGTAACCGCTGGGGTTTATTGAAGTCAGGGGGTGCCGTGGACGAGGAGAAAACGGCCCGGCGCCTTCTACAGGAGTTTCGCAAGGGAAAGCTCGGCAGGATGACTTTGGAAATGCCGGAACAGTAAAAAGGGGATAGCGGTAAGGCCACCTATCTATCCCCTTTAGTTTCCATAGTTTATTAATTTATTGATAAATGGAAATGGCTTGGCCGGTGTAGTGAACCGTGAACCCTAAGGCCTCGGCCACAAACCGCACAGGTACCATGTTGCTGCCGTCGATGGATTGTGCTTTGACGGGAGCCTTCGCATCACTGCCGTTCACTTTGGCTTCCTGCTTATCCAAGTAGACGGTTACTGATTTCTCTCCGGCGGTAAATGTAATAGCTTTGGCTTCACCATCCCAAGCTACTTCGGCGCCGAGGATGTTGCCCAGTTCACGGGCGCTGAGCAGGCTGTGATTATTGATTATGACCACTTCAATATTACTGTTGTTGACAGCCAGGCTAACCTTTTTATAGGCGGGAGCTTTGGCTGCAGGTGCGGCTGCTTTAGGAGCGGATGACGTTTGCTGTTGAGGAGCTGCTTGTTGTTTCGGAGCTTCCTGTTTGGGAGCTTCTTGTTTAGGGGCTTCCTTCTTGGGAGCCGGAGCAGGCCCACCTTCATAATGGCAGCTGGCGCATTCCGGTTTGCTGTAGTCAGACCCCATGCTGGGCATAGCTGTGACCGTTTGGGCAGCAGCCAAAACAAATAGTAATCCGATCAGTACAGTCAGAGCAACAATACGAAGTTGGCGATTCATGTGCATAACCTCCTTAATATTGTTCTTTTCCTGGTTTGTCGTCGGTTCCCGGTGCCGTTGTCACCCCCCGTTTTCAGGATTTGCGGCGGTATGCTCTTGCCGGAGTATTCTTTCCTTAATATTAAACGTCAAGGATAAATTTCCTGCTGGAGATTCAGAAATAAACACATATCAGGCAATGTTTTTGAAATTTCTCAAAAATAGTTTTGCTAGAAAATGCTTATCAAAAAACAAGGAGGGACGAGATGGGTTTTCCGGGCTCAATCAAGGAACTCCGGCGCCTGCTGGATCAGAACGGTATGCCCGGCATGGAGGATCCCTTGTGGGAAATGCTGGCTGATGACCACCGGATCGCCGTGCAAGAACTCTATCAAAAGCTGCTGAAAGAGCGCCAACGACTGGAAGAACTGTTGACTTGGGAAAAGAAATGGGGCAGCCCGGCGACCCTGGTCGCTGGGGTTGATGAAGCCGGCCGGGGGCCTTTGGCGGGGCCGGTGACTGCTGCCGCCGTCATCCTGGATGTTTCCGTGCCCATTCCGGGATTAAATGATTCCAAGCAGTTGTCTCCTGTGAAAAGAAGGGAGCTGGCCGGGCGGATTAAGGAAAAAGCGAAGGCCTGGGCGGTGGGATGGGCTTCCGTAGAAGAGATCGACCGGTTGAATATTAGACGAGCCAGCTTGTTGGCCATGAAACGTGCGGTGGCCGCCCTGCCGGTACAACCTAGTATCTTGTTGATCGATGGAAATGCCGAGATTCCTGATTTGGACTACAGGCAGCAAACGGTGGTGGGAGGCGACCGGGCATCTGCTTCCATAGCTGCCGCATCAATCCTGGCAAAAGTGACCCGGGATGCTTATATGGAGGACCTGCATTGGCGGTATCCTTGCTATGGCTTTGACAAGCATAAAGGATACCCAACCAGGGAGCATTACGCCGCCATAGAAAAGTACGGCTTGAGCCCGGTCCACCGGAAGTCATTTCGCCGGGAGAAACGCCTGGAGCAGCAGATATTTTAGCTTATTAACAGGTTAACACTCTGCCGGTTTTAATTTGATCTTACAAAAGGTTGACAAGTTTCTTGCAAAAAAGTTTAGGGAGCCAGGAAGGTAAAAGAAAAGCAATGTAGAATAGCTATTATGGTTGTCGGGACCATTCACGTAAAAATATCGACTGGTCACCCCGTAAATTATTCCTAACATCCGCTAATTGTTTGGGCAATACAAAATTTAAAAAATTGCAAAAGAAAGGGGGGAAGAGGGATGGAACAATACCTGTCCATAGGTATTTTTTTCCTGGTAGCTTTGGCTTTTGGTATTGTAGTGCTGTTGGTGGCGGGCTTGGTGCGTCCTAAGAAGCCTTCGCCGGAAAAACTGTCGACCTACGAATGCGGCTTGGAAACGCAAGGACCGACGTGGGTACAGTTTAAGATCAGTTATTTTATGTATGCTTTGGTGTTCTTGATTTTTGACGTTGAGACCATTTTCCTGTATCCGTGGGCTGTTGCTTTTCAAAAACTGGGACTTTTTGCGTTTGTTGAAATGCTGATCTTTATCGGTATTCTGGTTGTTGGCCTATGGTACGCTTGGAAGGAAGGAGCATTGGAATGGCTGTAAATAACAATAATCAAAAACCGTTGAGCCCTGAGGAAGAGATGGTGCGTAAGAATATTATTTTGGCTTCTATTGATCAAGTCCTGGATTACGCGAGAGCTCATTCTTTTTGGCCGGTGACCTTCGGTCTCGCTTGCTGCGCCATTGAGATGATGGCCGCTGGCGGAGCCAGGTATGACGTGGCCAGATTTGGTTATGAAGTGTTCCGTCCTTCACCCAGGCAGGCAGACTTGATGATTGTGGCCGGTACAATTACTGATAAAATGGCTCCTATTGTGAAAAGAGTGTACGATCAGATGCCCGATCCCAAGTATGTAATCGCCATGGGAAGCTGCGCCATCAGCGGGGGCCCTTTTGCGGATTCCTACCATGTAGTGCCGGGCGCTGACCAGTTCCTGCCTGTGGATGTCTATATTCCTGGCTGTCCTCCCCGTCCGGAGGCGCTAATTCATGGTTTGCTGACTTTGAGGGACAAAGTCAAGAACCCGAAAGTGGTGATGAGGAAGCATGGATAGAATGATGGCTGTCGATGAAGTCGTGGCCAAGCTGGCCGGCAAGTATCCTGAACAAGTGGAAGTGTTGGAGGGGTCCCTTCAGCCTGCCGTTCGGGTTAAACCGGAAGTATTGCTGCAAGTAATGCGGGACCTAAAGAACGAGCATAAACTGGATTTCCTGGCAGACTTAACGGCTGTCGATGCCGGCGACGAAGGTTTTAAAGGCGTATATCATGTGATGTCCTGGCAGCCTTACGGCATGTTAAGAGTGGAGGTGCAGGTGGCGAAAAATAACCCGCGATTGCCCTCCCTGGTGGACATCTGGCCCGCGGCCAATGTGCAGGAACGGGAGGCCTATGACATGTTCGGGATTGTCTACGAGGGCCATCCGAAACTGACCAGGATCCTGTTATCCGATGACTTTGCAGGTCACCCCTTGCGCAAAGATTTTGAGGTGGCATCGCGAAGACAGTCGGCCGTACCGAAGGAGGTGTGAAAATGTCCGTAGCAGACAACAAATTCTTGCGTACGGAAGAACTGACACTGAATATGGGACCCCAGCACCCCAGTACTCACGGTGTTTACCGGGCGGTCTTAACCTTGGACGGGGAATATATCACCGGTATGGAGAACGTGATCGGCTACCTGCACCGCGGCATGGAAAAGCTGGCTGAGGCACGCACTTATACCCAGTTTATCCCCTATCCCGACCGCATGGATTACGCATCAGCTTTGCTCAACGAGCTGGGCTATGTGCAGGCGGTGGAAAAGCTCATGGGTATCGAGGTTCCGGAACGAGCCGAGTATATCAGGGTGATCCTGTGTGAATTGCAAAGAATTGCCAGCCACATGTTGATGCTGGGGAGTTATGCCTTGGATTTGGGTGGATATACTCCCTGGATGTACTTTTTCAGGGACCGGGAAAAGATTCTGGATTTATTTGAGATGGTTACCGGTGCCAGGATGACACCCGGTTACATGAGGATTGGGGGAGTGGCGGATGACTTGCCGCCGGAGTTCATGCCCCAACTGAAACAATTCATGGCCAGTATGCCTGCTTCTTTTGAAGAGTATGACAACATTATCGTCGGTAATGAAATATTTATCACCAGAACCAAAGGTGTTGGAGTGCTGACGGCGGAGAAAGCGTTAGCCTATGGAGTTACCGGTCCTAACTTGAGGGCTGCCGGTGTAGCTTACGATCTGCGCAAAGTAGCTCCTTATGGTATTTACGATAGATTTGACTTTGAAGTGCCTGTTTATCAGAATGGGGATTGTTTTGACAGGTTCGTCATCCGCATTGACGAAATGAAGCAGTCCCTGAGGATCATTGAGCAGGCGATAGCGGATATACCGGAAGGGCCTGTGAAAGCAAAAGTGCCTAGGGTCATTAAACCTCCCGCCGGGGAAGTCTATCACCAGATTGAGGGTTCCAAAGGTTGCGTGGGTTATTACGTGGTGAGTGACGGTTCAAATAAACCTTACCGGGTTCACATTCATGGACCATCCTTTGTTAATCTGGGAGCCTTGCCGGAGATGTGCATAGGTTTGAAGATTCAGGATGTGATAGCCACGATTGCTTCCATTGACTTCATCCTGGGTGAAGTCGATCGTTAAGAAAAAATAGCTTAGGGGAGAGGACTATGGAAAACCTTTTCGTCAATATCGCCGGTGCAATACGCGGCTGGCTAACCGGTCTGGGACTGTCCTCCATGATGATTGAGGCCGTAATGGCGGTGGTTTATTTATTAGGTATTCTCGCCTTTGTGTTACTAAATGTTATCTACCTGGTATACCTGGAGCGGAAGCTGTCAGCCTACATGCAGCAGCGGTTAGGTCCTAACCGGGTCGGCCCGCGCGGCTTATTTCAAACGGTTTTGGATGTGCTGAAGCTTTTGGGTAAGGAGGACATCATCCCGAACGCTGCTGACCGGTGGGTCTTTCGTATTGCCGCCATTGTTGTCATGGTACCTGCCATCATGGTCTTCGCCGTGGTGCCCTTTGGGAAGAACATGATCGCGGTAGACCTGAACATTGGTATCTTCTACTTCGTAGCGGTCGCCTCGACGGCAACCATGGCCTTCTTGATGGCTGGATGGGGTTCCAACAACAAGTGGTCCTTGTTGGGCGGCATGCGCTCCGTGGCGCAAATGGTGAGCTATGAGATTCCGATGGTGTTGTCCCTTCTGGGAGTAATCATGCTGGCAGGGTCTCTGCGGGTTTCCGATATTATGGCTGCCCAAAAGACCGTTTGGTTCGTAGTGCTGCAGCCGGTGGCCTTCTTGATCTATCTGATTGCTTCGACGGCCGAGCTGAACCGCCAACCCTTTGACTTGCCAGAAGGGGAACAGGAACTGACCGCAGGGCCTTATACTGAGTACAGCGGTATGCGGTATGCATTATTCTTCCTGGCTGAGTATACCAATATGATTGCCGTTTCGGCCATTGCTGCCACCCTCTTCTTGGGCGGTCCGCAAGGTCCTTGGCTGCCGTCCTGGCTGTGGTTTATGATCAAGGTTTACGCCATGATCGCCGTGTACATGTGGTTCCGCTGGACCCTGCCCAGGATCCGGATCGACCATTTGATGGCTTTCAACTGGAAATTCTTAGTGCCTTTGTCCTTAGCCAACGTGCTGGTTACCGGCATCGGCTTGGAAATCTATAAGTGGTATCAAACATTAGGGTGGTGATAACGTGTTTGGCACAGGACTGTTAAAAGGGTTACGGGTGACGGCAAAACACCTGGTAGGGAAGGCCATCACGGAGCAATACCCGGAAAGGAAGCCGAACTTGCCGCCGCGATCCCATGGCAGTTTTTCTTTGGAACCGGACAAGTGCAATGCTTGCGGTGTTTGCAGCAATTCATGTCCCAACAGCGTAATCACGGTTTTGTCCGACCGGGATGAAAACAAGAAGAGGTTCTTGACGGGTTATTACATGGACCTGGGATTTTGTTTGTTTTGCGGTTTGTGCGTAGAGGCGTGCCCCAATGATGCGCTCCATGTGGAAAACGATTTTGAACTAAGTGCCTACCGGCGTGGGGATGTGGTCCTTACCCTCTATGCCAGGGAGCAACAGAAACAAGTGGCCAATGAATAATGACTTTTACGGTTTGAGAAACGGGGTGATTATGACATGGTGTCACCATTAGTGTTTTGGATCATAGCCGGAGTGACCATCCTGGCCGCCTTAGCCGTAGTCAGCCTGACCAACCTGGTCCACAGTGCCCTCTGGCTCGTGGTGGTTTTCGTTGGGGTGGCTGCTACTTACTTGATTTTGGAAGCGGAGTTTTTAGCGGCGGTGCAGGTGATTGTCTATGCCGGTGCCATTGCGATCCTCATCGTTTTCGGTGTGATGCTGACCAGAAGAGGAGATATCCGGGAGAGCAACCTGTTCAATAATTACCGGATTGGTGGGGGTATAGTGTCTTTGGCCCTCATGGCTGGGATTATCAGTATGATTGCCAAGGCGGATTGGGCCGTTGCCTCCGTCACTGCTCCCATCAAAGAGGTGGGCTTCCTGGCACAGAGTTTACTGGGACAGTACGTACTTCCTTTTGAAATTGCCGGTGTGCTGCTGCTGGTAGCTTTAGTGGGAGCAATCATCATAGCGAAAGAGGTGAGGGAATAAGTGGTAACTCTTAATCATTACCTCATCTTTGCGGCAATCCTCTTTTGCATAGGGTTATACGGTGCGGTGGCGAAAAAGAATGCCATCGCGGTTCTCATGAGCATCGAATTGATGCTGAACTCGGTCAACATTAACTTGATCGCTTTCAACAGGTTTCTCAATCCTAGTGAAGTAACCGGGCAGATATTTGCCATCATGGTCATTGTGGTTGCCGCTGCTGAAGTAGCTGTCGGTTTGGCATTAATCCTTAACATCTACCGTCAACGTCTAACCACTGATATCAATGATCTGGATTGGCTCAAATGGTAGATTGGAATTAAAAGGTAGGTGACAAGAAATCCATGGTTAAACTAGCTTGGTTAATTCCCGTATTACCGGCTATTGCTTTCCTTATTATTGTCTTCCTGACCAGGCGCTTGCAGTTGGTGAGTGCTCTAACGGCTATCCTGGCCATGTTGGGCTCCTTCATCATTTCTTTAGGGATTGGGATTGAAGTCTTAACCAACCCGATTACCATGCACAGCCCCGTTGAATTAAAGGCCAGATGGTTAGAAGTGCCCGGTTCACTGTTCATAGAGGCGGGCGTCCTCATTGATCCCCTGTCGGCTGTTATGCTGTTCGTGGTCACTTTTATCGCTTTGCTGGTGATGATCTATTCCATTGGTTACATGAAAGGGGATCCCGGTTTTTCCGTTTTCTTTGCTTACCTTTCCTTGTTCAGTTGTTCCATGTTGGGCCTGGTGGTTTCCAATAACTATTTCCAGATTTTCATGTTTTGGGAACTGGTGGGTCTCTGCTCCTACTTGCTGATCGGTTTCTATTTTCACAAGGATTCCGCTACCCAAGCTAACAAGAAAGCTTTCATCACCAACCGGTGGGGAGACTTCGGCTTCATGCTGGGTATGTTTTTCCTCTTCCTGATCTTTGGAACTTTCAATTTCATGGAATTAGCCGAACTCATCCCTTCCTATACCAATGAGGCCCTTTTGACGGTGGTGGCCCTGCTGGTGTTTGTGGGACCCATTGCCAAGTCGGCCCAGTTTCCCCTGCACGTGTGGTTGCCTGACGCCATGGAAGGTCCCACGCCGGTCAGTGCTTTGATCCACGCCGCCACCATGGTGGCTGCCGGTGTGTATCTATTGGCGAGGGGATTTGTGCTGTTTGAAAGTGCGAGAACGGCCCTGCTGATAGTGGCTATTATCGGTGGATTTTCCGCCATTTTCGCCGCCAGCATCGGTTTGGTGCAGCGGGACATCAAGAGAATCCTGGCTTTTTCCACCATGAGCCAGTTGGGTTACATGGTGATGGCCATCGGTTTGGGCAGTATCACGGCGGGTATGTTCCACCTGACCACCCACGCCTTTTTCAAAGCCTTGCTGTTCTTGGGAGCCGGTAGCGTGATTCATGCGGTGCATACCCAGGACATCTTTGAAATGGGCGGTTTGAGTAAGAAGATGAAGGTTACTACCTGGACTTTCATCATCGGCGCTCTGGCCCTGGCAGGAATTTTCCCGCTGGCCGGTTTCTGGAGTAAGGATGAAATCCTGCTTACTGCTTCCCATGCCGGGGAGTATTACGGGATACCGATCCTTGGTCCTTTGTTCCTGATCTTGGGTCTCACGGTAGCGTTTATGACTGCTTTTTACATGTTCCGCTTGATTTTTGTGGCGTTTTTCGGTGAGAAACGAACGGATCATCATGCCCATGAGAGCCCACTGGTCATGACGATACCTTTGTTAATCTTAGCCGTGTTCGCCGTCTTTTCCGGGTTTATCGGCACTCCTTTCACGGAACACGGTTTTGCCGAGTGGGTTTATTACGGTGAGCCCCATCACCCGCAGCCCAACTATACGATTATGATCTTGTCCACCGTGATTGCTTTGGCTGGTATCTACTTAGCCTGGTTAATCTACGGCAAACAGTCCATCTCGGCGGAAGCGCTGGCCCAGCGGTTTAGACCGATCCATACCTTGCTCTACAATAAGTTCTATATTGATGAATTGTACCTGTGGTTGTTCGATCATGTGATGCTCAAGCTGGCCGATGCTTGCCGGTGGTGCGACCGCAAGATCGTGGACGGTATTGCCGATGGACTGGCTGATTCCATCAGAGCTTTCGGTGCCAGGATGAGGTTTATCCAAACAGGTAATGTGCAAAACTATGCCCTTGTCATCTTCGCTGCTGTCGTGATCATCGCACTGTGGCTGGCAGTACCTGTGTTAGGAGGGATATAATTAATGAGTGATTTTCCAATCCTTCTCACCATTGTTCTGGCCCCTGTCATAGGAGCATTAGTGATCCTGTGCATTCCCGGTAAGGATGAGCGGGTCATTAAGATTACAGCCGCGGTGGCCACCTTTGTTTCCCTGGTGCTGTCTATCTACGCGTACGTCATGTATGATAAGACAGCGGGGGGATTCCAGTTTACACAGGATTTGGTCTGGATTGAGCGTTTCGGCGTGACCCTTTCCGTAGGTGTTGACGGGATGAGTCTCCCCCTCGTGCTGCTGACTGCGATTGTCATTTTCACCGGTGTTTTTGCCTCCTGGGATATGCATGAGCGGGTGAAGGAATTCTTTATCTTCCTCCTGATACTGGTGGCGGGCGTCTTCGGTGTCTTCGTATCCAGGGATTTGTTCTGGTTCTACCTGTTCTTCGAAGTGGCGGTGCTGCCCATGTATATCCTCATCGGTGTCTGGGGCAGTACCCGGAAAGAATACGCGGCGATGAAGCTGACCCTGTACCTGTTGGTAGGTAGTGCCTTTGCCTTGATCGGTATTATCGCCCTTTACCTCTATGCCAAGGGGCAGCTGGGATATGGTACCTTTGACATCATGACCCTGGGTACCGTAGAATTCGACGAAGCCTTCCAAAAGTTCGCTTTCTTCTTGATGATGATTGGTTTTGGGTTCCTGGTACCTATGTGGCCGCTGCATACCTGGTCTCCGGACGGTCACGTGGCCGCTCCCACGGCCGTGAGTATGCTGCACGCCGGTGTTTTGATGAAGCTGGGCGGATACGGCTTAATCCGTGCCGGTGTGTTCCTGTTCCCCTTGGGAGCTAAATACTGGGCGCCTCTTATCGCTGTTCTTTGTATTGTGAACGTGTGTTATGGTGCGCTGGTAGCCATGGTACAAAAGGACCTGAAATTCGTCATCGGTTACTCCAGTGTCAGTCACATGGGGTATGTGTTGTTAGGGATCGCTTCCCTGAATTTCATGAGCATCGACGGTGCCGTAGCCCAAATGTTTGCTCATGGTATTATGACCGCCCTCTTCTTTGCCCTGGTGGGTAATATCTACCACAAGGCCCATACAAGAGAAATCGCCGCTTTTGGCGGTCTGGCCCACCAGATGCCCAGAGTTGCCGCGGGCTTCTTAATCGGGGGTTTGGCTTCCCTGGGCTTGCCGGGATTGAATAACTTTGTGGCTGAGGCTCTGATCTTTTTGGGTTCTTGGGAAGTGGAAAAGGTTCTTTTCGGCTGGCTGCCCTTCCGCGTACTCTCCATACTGGCTATTTTCGGTGTGGTCATTACGGCTATTTACGTGTTACGTGTGGTGCAAAGAGTCTTTTTCGGCCCCCGCAACCCGCGTTGGGATCATCTGACCGATGCCAAAGGGGTTGAAATGGTACCGATTGTCGTTCTCATTGGCACCCTGATCTTGTTTGGTATCTTCCCATCCCTCTTGATCGATACCATCAATGTCGGTGTTGGACCCTTGGTGGCCAAAATTTCCGCTGCGGCTGAGATAGGGGGTATTTTCTAATGCAGATCCAGTGGACAGATTTCTCCCTGATGATGCCTGAAATTGCCACTGCAGTACTGGCCCTCGGCCTTTTGGTGATGGGACTTTTGGTACCGAGAGACCAAGCCAAAGCCATCGGCTTGATTGCCGTAGTGGGTCTAATCGGCATTTGGCTGTTGAACATGCTGTATTGGCAGGAGGATGCTTCGCTGTTTGGCGGCATTTACTTGGTGGATCCGTATAACGTCTTTTTCCGTTTCCTCTTCCTGACGGCGGCCATTATTGTAGCTTTGGCTTCTCGGGATTATGTGAATCGGTTGGAACGGAATCAGGGAGAGTATTATGCTTTAATGGTAGCTGCTACCTTGGGTATGATGATGCTGTCAGGCGCCGGCGACTTAATCACCTTGTACGTCGGTTTAGAATTGATGACCATCAGTTTCATTATCCTGGTGGGCTACCAGAAGAATGATGCCAAGTCCAGTGAAGCAGGCGTGAAGTACGTCATTTTAGGCGCCATGTCTTCGGCGATCCTCCTTTACGGTTTAAGCTTGGTTTACGGTTTCACCGGTACTACTATCATTCAGGAGATGGTGGGCCAACTTGGCGGTGCAGGGAATAATCCCTTATTGCTGCTGGGAATTGTGATGTTGATTGCCGGTTTCGGTTTTAAAGTTTCGGCGGTACCCTTCCACATGTGGTCACCGGATATTTACGAAGGAGCCCCTACACCGGTTACGGCTTTTCTGGCTGTTGCTTCAAAAGCTGCCGGTTTGGCGGCCTTCGTCAGGATTTTCCTGATTGCCTTACCTGATTTGCAGCCTTACTGGATGAGTGTAGTCGTGGTATTAACCGCGTTAACGGTGATCGTCGGTAACGTGATTGCCATCCCGCAAAGCAATATCAAACGCATGCTGGCCTATTCCAGTATTGCCCAGGCAGGGTACATTCTCTTCGGTTTGGTGGCTGTGTCTTCCTTAGGGGTAGGAGCCCTGTTGTTCCATTCAATTCTCTATGTATTCGCCAACATTGGTGCGTTCGGGGTGGCCGTAGCGGTTAAGAATGCTACCGGTAGTGATGAAATCAAGGATTACAGCGGACTGGCGCAAACATCGCCTTTCTTAGCCGCGGTGATGTTGATCTGCCTGCTCTCCTTGGCCGGTATCCCGCCGGTAGCCGGTTTTGTCAGCAAGTTTTACTTGTTCATGGCTGTCATCGATAAAGGGCTGATCTGGCTTGCCTTTGTCGGTGTTGGCATGAGCATGGTATCCGTTTACTACTATTTGATTGTGGCAAAAGCCATGTACTTGGGCAAACCGGTAGAAACAGCAGAGCCAATTAAAGTCTCGCCCGGCAACCAGCTGGCCCTGGCGGTATGCCTGGTGGTGGTGATCCTGTTTGGCATTTACCCGACGCCGTTACTGGACCTGGCGATGAACGTGGCATATAGTTTCTTTCCGTTTTAGCAGTTGAACAGCAACTAATTAATTTCCCCTCTCTAACATATTCGGCCTGTTTATTCCTGGGTAATAGACAGGCCGAGTATGTCTATTTGTCAGTCGGGAATTAATTTTAGTTGCTGTTTTTTTGAAAGGAGGAAACTGAGGGTGGACCGGCGTAAAGTGACGGGGCAAGAGGGAGAAGATATTGCCGTGCGGTTTCTTCAGGAGCAGGGGTATAAGATTTTAGAGCGTAATTATCGCTGTGCTCAAGGGGAAATTGATATCATCGCATGTGATAATGAAGACTTAGTATTTGTTGAAGTGAAAACCCGTACCAGCCTGGCCTTTGGCTACCCGCAAGAGAGTATCACCAGGTCGAAACAATTCCGGTTGAAGAAGATTGCTCTGCGCTATTTAGCGGAAAAGCGGCCTTTTTATCAAAACTACCGTTTCGATGTAGTGTCAATATTGCTGAAAAATGGTAAAATTGATTCAATAGATGTGATCCGCAACGCCTTCTAATGCAAGAAGATTGACAATTATCTTAACAAGATTTACGCAAGGAGATGGTGGGGTGCTGGCCGTTGTCAATTCACTGGCTTTGGCTGGGTTAGAGGCGCAGGCTGTTCAAGTTGAGGTGGACGTATCCCCGGGACTTCCTTGTTTTGATTTAGTCGGTTTGCCTGATACAGCGGTGCGTGAATCGAAAGAAAGGGTGCGAACGGCTATCAGAAACTCGGGTTTTGAATTTCCAGCCAAACGTATCACCGTTAACTTGGCGCCCGCTGTCATGAAAAAAGAAGGGCCGGGCTTTGATTTGCCCATTGCCGTTGGGATACTGTTGAGTACGGGTCAACTGCAGGGGGATTTATGGCAGAGGTGCTTTTTTGCCGGGGAGTTATCCCTCAACGGCGATATCAGGAGCATTCCCGGTGTGCTGTCCATGGCATGGAGCCTCAAGAACCTGGCTGAAGCAGGAGACCACTTGCTGGTGATACCGGAAGGAAACGGGTTTGAAGCGGGCCTGGTCTCGGGCATTAAAGCCATCCCGGTACAAACCCTGCAGGAGCTGGTGGCTTTTCTGCAAGGAGAAAACCAGATAAATCCCATTCGCATAGACCTAGAGCAGGTTATCAGCAGCCGACCCGTGGAGCAGCACCTGAATTTTAACCAGGTGCGGGGACAGTCTGCAGCGAAAAGAGCCATTGAGATTGCCGCCGCCGGCGGGCATAATGTGCTGTTGATGGGACCGCCCGGCTCCGGGAAGACCATGCTGGCCCGCAGTCTGATCAGCATTCTTCCCCCGTTGGAGCCGGAGGAAATCTTAGAAGTGAGCCGGATTTACAGTGTAGCCGGTTTATTGAGCAGAGAGCAGCCTCTGGTTCTGCAAAGACCCTTCCGGACACCCCATCACACGGCTTCCACCGCCAGTATCATTGGGGGCGGCAAGCATCCAAGGCCGGGTGAAATCAGCCTGGCTACCTATGGTGTTTTGTTTTTAGATGAAATGATGGAATTCCGTAAAGATGTCCTAGAAGCCCTCCGGCAGCCTTTAGAAGACAGGCAGGTAACGGTATCCCGGGTCCAAGCCTCATATGTTTACCCGGCGGACTTCATGCTGGTGGCCACGGCTAATCCCTGCCCTTGCGGTTTTCTGGGGGATCCGGACCACGAATGCTGCTGTACGCCTTATCAGGTACAAAAATACCGGCAAAAGCTGTCGGGGCCTTTGCTGGATCGCATCGACCTGCAAATTGAGGTGCCCAGGTTAACTTTGGCGGAACTGCATCAAGAAAACCACGGGGAAGACTCCTCCCGCATCAGGGAAAGAGTGATCCAAGCCCGGCAAAGGCAGTTGCACCGGTTAAAGAGATTCGGTCTTTATTGTAATGCCCAAATCAAAGGAAGCCTGGTGAGCCGGCTGTGTCCCATCGAGCCAAAAGGACTGAAATTGCTGCAGGCTGCCTTCGCTAAACTGGGTTTCAGCATGCGCGCCTATGACCGTATTATTAAGATTGCGAGGACTATTGCGGATTTAGACGGGAGTTCCTTGATCAGCGATCAGCATGTGGCCGAGGCGCTGCAGTACCGGTTCTTGGACAGGCCCTATGCCGCGGTGTAAGTGGCCGGCAGGAAAAGAAGCAGAAACGGGCTGGTAAGAGGGATGTGAACTTGTTATAATATGGATAATGAAGGGAGGAGTGAGAGCATGTTTTACTTGTATGCCTTTATAGGTATGTTTTTGCAGTTGTTCGTACTGGTCTTGATATTGACTGCCATTGACCATAAAGAAGACCAACAACCACAGCAGGCTTGTTCAGGGCACTAGGGGAGTTCTCCCCTTTTTTGTTTATTAAAAGGGTTGGGAGGGTATTGCCGGTGGAAGACAGGTATTATCTCATTGGCCTGCGCCATATTCCGGGAGTGGGAGCGAAAACCGTCAACTTATTATTAGAACACTTTCGTACCGCCCAAAGCGCCTGGCATGCCACCTACCGGCAGTTAAAGAGCATCAATGAATTGGGAGACAGGTTTGTGGAACGATTTGTCGCAGCCAGGGATGCCGTAAACTTGGAGGCAGTTTTGGACAACCTGGTTCGCAAGAACATACAAACGGTGACGATCCTGGACCGGGAGTACCCGGCCAGCCTGCGGCTAATCTATGATCCGCCGCCGGTCCTTTTCTACCAGGGACGGTGGCATGACCGGGACGACCGGGCCTTAGCCGTGGTAGGGGCTCGCCGGGCGACGGTCTATGGAAAGAAGGTGGCGGAAAAGTTTGGCCGGGAGTTGGCTCAGGCCGGGTTTGTGATCGTGAGCGGGATGGCCCGCGGTATTGACAGTGCGGCCCATCAAGGGTGCTTGGCAGCCAACGGCAGGACTATTGCCGTCTTGGGTTCCGGTTTAGATGTTATTTATCCCCGGGAGAATATAAAGCTAGCGGAACAGATTAAAGAAAAGGGGCTGGTGATGACTGAATATCCCCCGGGCACCCAGCCATTGAAGGGCAATTTTCCCGCCAGGAATCGCATTATTGCCGGGTTGTCCTTGGGTGTTTTGATTGTTGAGGCTGCCGTCCAGTCCGGTGCGTTAATCACGGCGGATTTCGCCCTGGAGTTCGGGCGGGAAGTATTTGCCGTCCCCGGGCCTATCACCAGTCCCAACAGCAGGGGCACGCACAACTTGATCAAGCAAGGAGCAAAGCTGGTGGAAGAAGTGGCGGACATTCTAGAAGAGTTTATGCTCCCGGTACAAGATCCACCTCTGCCAGGAGCACAGTCTCCTCTTAGCCTGGCCCCGGAGGAACAGGCAGTGTATCAATTATTGAGTTTAGAGCCGGTGAGTATCGAAACCCTGGTCGAGAAAACAGGATGGACGGCCAGAAAGGTGCAGGCGGTGCTTACGATGCTGGAACTAAATGGAGTCATAGAACAGGTACCCGGTAGGCAGTTTATAAAAAAGAGCATTTAAATGGTGCGTCTAAAGGGTTTGGTCTTGACTATAATAGTAGGGGTAGGTACCATTGTTACTTGAGGTGAATTTCATTGTCTAAAACACTGGTTATTGTCGAGTCGCCTGCCAAAGCAAAGACTATTACCAATTATTTGGGTTCAAGGAAATACATTGTTAGATCCTCCATGGGGCATATTCGTGACTTGCCTAAAAGCCAATTAGGAGTCGATGTGGAAAACGGCTTTGAACCTAAGTATATCACTATCAGGGGCAAAGGAGACCTGTTAAAAGAGCTCCGGGCGTTGGCCAAGAAGAGCGACCGGGTTCTTTTGGCACCGGACCCGGACCGGGAAGGGGAAGCCATTGCCTGGCATTTGCAGCAGATCTTAGGGATCGAGCAGCATGAAAAGTGCCGCATTGAATTTAATGAAATTACGAAAAAAGCCATCGAAGAGGCGGTGAAGCAGCCCAGGGAAATTGACTTCAATCGAGTAAATGCCCAACAGGCCCGCCGCGTTTTAGACCGGTTGGTGGGTTATAAGATCAGCCCCCTTTTGTGGGTGAAAGTGCGGAAAGGACTGAGTGCCGGACGAGTCCAGTCAGTGGCAGTGCGGCTGATTGTAGAAAGAGAAGAGGAAATCAAGAACTTTCAACCTGAAGAGTACTGGACTCTGACGGCGGAATTAACCAACCGGGAAGAAAAACCGTTTTTGGCCAAACTGGTTAAAGGACCGGACGGCAAAACTATTGAGATAAGCAGCCAAGATGAAATGGAACGGGTGCTGGCGCGGCTGCAAGGGGCCGTTTATTCCGTTACCGACGTTAAGAAAAAAGAAAAGAAAAGGAACCCATACCCGCCTTTTACTACCAGCAGCCTGCAGCAAGAGGCATATCGCAGGTTGGGTTTTGTGGCCAGAAAGACAATGCTGTTGGCCCAGCAGCTGTATGAAGGGATAGAACTGGGCAAAAAGGGCGATGCCCATGGCTTAATTACTTATATTAGAACGGATTCCACCAGGGTTTCGGCAGAAGCTCAAGGTGAGGCAAGACGATATATTGAAACAGAGTTCGGCAGCCCTTTCGTGCCCCCGCAGCCAAAACAATACACCTCCGGCAAGAAGAGCCAGGACGCCCATGAGGCCATTAGACCGACGTCCGTGTTTAGAACGCCGGAGAGTGTGAAAGAGTATTTGACGAGGGATCAGTTTCGACTTTACCGGTTGATCTGGGAACGGTTTGTCGCCAGCCAGATGAGTGCCGCGGTCATGGATGTGACGACGGTGGAAATCGAAGCTAATCAGTACCAGTTTAGGGCATCCGGTTCGGTGGTGAAGTTTCCCGGTTTTCTTAAAGTGTACGGGGACCTGCAGGATGAGCAGGCCGAAGAAGGAGGGCTCTTGCCGGATATGGAAGTAGGCCACCGGTTAGGGCTCAAAAAACTGGATCCAAGGCAGCACTTTACCCAACCGCCGCCCCGTTATTCAGATGCATCGCTGGTTAAGACCTTAGAAGAATTGGGCATCGGCCGGCCAAGCACTTATGCTCCTACCATCGAGAATATTCTTAACCGGGGTTATGTGGTCCGGGAAAACAAGCAATTCGTTCCTACCGAGTTGGGCGTCATTGTCGTAGAACTGTTAAAGGAGTTTTTCCCGGATGTAATCGAAATAGAGTTTACGGCCCATATGGAGCAAAAACTCGACGAGATTGAAGAAGGAAATGTGGACTGGAAAACAGTGGTGGAAGAGTTTTACCAGCCTTTTGCCAAGCTGCTGGAACATGCGGAGCAGGAAATGGCAAAAGTGGAGCTCCCGGAGGAAAAGACGGAGGAAGTATGCGAGAAATGCGGGCGCCAAATGGTGGTTAAAACTGGGCGTTATGGAAAGTTCCTGGCATGTCCCGGTTTTCCGGAATGCCGGAATACCAGGCCTCTCATGCAAACCATCGGGGTACCATGCCCGCAATGTGGAGCGGAGGTAGTGGTGCGCAAATCGAAAAAGGGTAAGACATTTTACGGCTGCAGCCGCTTTCCGGAATGCGATTGGGTTTCCTGGCACAAGCCCACGGACAGGAAGTGCCCCGACTGCGGCGGCCTGCTCCTGGAAAAACCGCAGCGGAAATCCGTTAAATTGGTCTGTTCCCGTGACGGTTGCGGTTATGAAGCTGCGCCTCCTCAGAGCTGAAGGATGCGGTCTGGAGGGATGAAGTTTTGAGGAAGTTGGTGATTGTCGGTGCCGGTTTGGCCGGAGCGGAGGCGGCCTGGCAGGCTGCCAAAAGAGGTGTCCGGGTGGAACTTTGGGAAATGAGACCGGAAAAGATGACTCCCGCCCACCGGACGGGCTGGTTTGCCGAACTGGTGTGCAGCAATTCGTTAAAAGCCAAAGGTTTGGATAATGCCTCCGGACTGTTGAAAGAAGAAATGAGGCTCCTGGACTCCTTAATCATCCGTTGTGCCGATAAGCATCAAGTGCCCGCCGGGGGAGCCCTGGCGGTGGACCGGGAAGATTTCTCCCGGGAAGTCACCGAAGTGATCAAGAGCCATCCTCGGATTAATGTGGTCCAGGCGGAAGTAACGGAAATACCTCATGACCGGCCCGTCATTATCGCTACAGGCCCTTTGACGGGGGGAAAACTGGCCGAGGCGATCAAAACCCTGACCGGCGAAGACTATTTCTATTTTTTTGATGCTGCCTCGCCAATTGTGACACTGGAATCCATTAACCAGAGCAAGGTTTTCAAGTCTTCCAGGTACGGCAAGGGTGAAGCGGACTATATTAACTGCCCCATGACTGAAGAGGAGTACGAAGTCTTTTACCGGGCCTTGCTGGAGGCGGAGGAAGCTCCCAAGAAAGAGTTTGAGAGAGAAATTTATTTTGAGGGGTGCATGCCGGTAGAAGTGCTGGCCCGCCGGGGCAAGCAAACCTTGCTGTATGGGCCGTTGAAACCCGTAGGTTTGGTTGATCCCCGCACCGGGAAAGAGCCCTTTGCCGTGGTACAGCTGCGGCAGGACAACAAAGAAGGCACCTTGTACAATCTAGTCGGTTTCCAGACCAATTTAAAATGGCCGGAACAAAAAAGGGTTTTCAGCCTCATCCCCGGGTTGGAGGAAGCAGAATTTGTACGCTACGGGGTCATGCACAGGAACAGCTTCATCAACGCACCGAAACTGCTGGATGCCGCAAACCAGCTGAAGAGTGAGAAAGGACTCTTTTTTGCCGGTCAACTGACGGGGGTGGAAGGATATGTGGAGTCGGCCGCCAGCGGCTTGGTGGCCGGGATCAATGCTGCCCGTTGGCTGCAAGGGTTGACCCCGTTAGTCTTCCCAGTGGAAACGGCTATTGGCGCCCTGCATCATTACCTGGTGTCTACTCCAGTGACGGATTTCCAACCCATGGGTATTAATTTTGGCTTGCTGCCGCCCTTAGACCGTAGAATTAAGGATAAGAGGGAACGAAACAAGCAGATTTCCCAGCGTGCTTTAATAAATTTACAAACTTTTATTGAGAATAATGGCATTTGATATTGCACTTGTTTGCCAAGTGTGGCAACATATTGATAGCCGGTGTTTTGGGGGTGCCTGTTATTGGAGACAGTTGAATTCTGGCTGGACCGCTACGCTCTTTTTCTGGAGACAGAAAAGAACTATTCCCCTCATACCGTGAAAGCATATCTCTCTGATCTCCGTGAATTCATGCAGTATCTACGTGCCTCCAACCAGATCGACGGTTTTTTATTTCCCCAGCACTGGCAGGTGCGCGGTTATTTGGGAAGTTTAAATCGTCAAGGATTATCTAAAGCGACGGTGGCCCGCAAGCTGGCGTCCCTCCGGAGTTTTTACAAATTTCTCGTGAAACAAGACGCAATTCCGGAGGATCCCTTACTATTGGTTGTGACACCGAAAAAGCCAAAACAGCTGCCCAGGTTTGTGCATTATTATGATTTAGAACAGCTGCTGGATGCGATTCCCGCGGAAACGGATTTGGGTGTGCGCAATCGAGCCATCTGGGAGACTTTATATGCTTCCGGGATACGAGTATCTGAGTTGGTGAATTTAGACCTGGGGGATGTGGATTTTTCCATAGGCAGTCTCAGAGTTAAGGGTAAAGGGCAAAGAGAACGGTTGGCACCACTTGGCAGGCATAGTATTTACTGGCTTAAGCTGTATATCGAGACGAGTCGTATAAAATTGTTGGGCCACCGGGAAACGGAGGCTCTCTTTTTGAATAAGAGCGGCCGGCGTTTGACCGACAGGGGTGTGCGGTTTATCATTGATGAGGGTGTGAAGAAAGTAGCCCTGGCTCTCAAGGTATCCCCCCACTGGTTGCGGCATTCCTTTGCCACCCATATGTTGGAAAGAGGGGCGGATCTAAGAGCAGTACAAGAGCTGTTGGGACACATCAACTTGTCCAGCACCCAGGTTTATACCCATGTGACCGGTACTCGCCTCAGGGAAGTCTACCTGAAAGCACATCCCAGGGCATAAGGGGGGTTGACTGGTGCATGCCACTACCATTATCGGCGTGCTGAAAGACGGGCAAGTAGCCCTGGCCGGTGACGGGCAAGTCACCTTCGGCAATAATATTATCATGAAGCATCATGCCCGCAAAGTGAGAAAGCTTTATCAAGGCAGAGTACTGGCAGGGTTTGCCGGCGCCGTGGCCGATGCTTTTACCTTGTTTGATAAATTCGAGGCTAAACTTGAGGCTTACCATGGCAATTTATATAGAGCCGCCGTTGAATTAGGCAAAGAATGGCGCTCCGACCGGGTGTTGCGGCGGCTGGAAGCTTTGCTTTTGGTGGCTGACCGGGAAAAAATGCTGATTATTTCAGGTAGTGGTGAAATCATCGAGCCCGATGATGCGGTGGCGGCCATTGGGTCAGGCGGTGGATTTGCCCTGGCAGCGGGAAAAGCCTTGCTTCATCACACTGATATGACTGCCGGGGAAATCGCTCAAGAGGCTTTAAAGATAGCGTCCTCGATCTGTGTTTTTACCAATGATCATATTACGGTAGAAACTCTGTGACGATAGAAGGGGGAACATGATGCACGATTTGACTCCCAAGCAAATTGTGGAGGAATTGGACAAATATATAGTGGGGCAAGAAGAAGCCAAGAAAACGGTGGCCGTGGCCCTGAGAAACCGCTATCGTAGAAGTCTCTTGCCTCCATCCATGCAGGAGGAAATTACACCCAAGAATATTATTTTAATTGGGCCCACAGGCGTAGGCAAAACAGAGATTGCGCGGCGGCTGGCCAAATTAGTAAACGCACCGTTCCTTAAAGTGGAAGTGACAAAATTCACAGAGGTGGGTTATGTGGGACGAGATGTGGAGTCCATGGTGCGTGATCTGGTGGAAGTAGCCGTTCGCATGGAAAAAAGCGAAAGAATCAAAGAAGTGGAAGAAAAAGCGCGGCACCTGGCAGATGAACGGTTACTGGACATATTGGTGCCTTATCCTCGAAATAGTAAATCTAATCGAAATCCTCTGGAGTTTATTTTTGGCTCACCTGTCAATAATAGTAATAGCCAGGAGTACCGCGCCAGGATGGAAGAAGAAGTGAGGCAGGTGGAGGAAAAGAGGGAGATCTACCGGCACAAACTTAAGAGGATGGAGTTAGAGGACGAACCGGTGGAAGTGGAATTAGAAGACAACAGCCCGTCCATGCTGGAAGTGTTTACCGGTTCAGGTATGGATGAAATGGGAATTAACTTGCAAGACCTATTAGGAGGGATGCTGCCGAAAAGGAAAAAGAAGCGCAAACTCAAGGTTTCGGAAGCGAGAAAGTATCTTATTCAGGAAGAGGCCGACAAGCTCATCGACATGGATGAAGTGGCCGCTAAGGCGATCAGCAGGGTAGAGCAAAACGGGATTATTTTCCTGGATGAGATTGATAAGATTGCGGAAAAGGAAGGCAACTACGGCCCCGATGTGTCCCGGGGCGGCGTGCAAAGGGATATTTTGCCTATCGTTGAGGGTGCTACCGTAGTCACCAAATACGGTCCGGTCAAGACGGATCACATCTTGTTTATTGCGGCCGGTGCCTTTCATGTGGCAAAACCGTCAGACCTCATCCCTGAACTGCAAGGGCGTTTTCCCATCCGGGTGGAACTGAAAAGTTTGACGCAAGAGGATATGCAGCGGATCCTGACGGAACCTAAAAACTCCTTGATCAAGCAGTACGCCTCATTATTGCAAACAGAAAAAGTCAGGGTAGAGTTCACTCAGGACGCCATTGCAGAGATTGCAAAAATTGCTTATGATATAAACTCCCAGAGTGAAAACATCGGGGCGAGGCGATTGCATACTATTCTGGAAAAGCTCTTACAAGATTTATTCTTTAATGCATCGGAGATAGCGCCGTGCTCCGTCACCATCGATGCGGCTTATGTGCGCCGGCAGCTTGAACCGATCATCGGAAATGAAGACTTGAGCAGGTATATACTATAGATTTGTGGTGAATGAATGTTAGAGAGGGGTAATGAATAATGAACACTCTGTTGGAAAAAACTCGCCTGATCAATAAACAGTTGCAGAAGTCAGCGGGGAATCCCGTCGATTTTGACGAAATCGCTCAGGTGCTGCGTGATGTGATTAATGCCAATTGCTATATTATCGGCCGCCACGGCCAGATCCTGGGTTATGCCTTTGTAGAAGGCTTCACCTGCCAGATTATGGAGGATATTGTATATCGTTCGGAACGTTTTCCGGAAGAATACAATGAAGAGCTGCTGCGGATCAGCGAGACCAAAGCGAACTTTAAACAAGAAGGCAACCAGTGCATCTTCGCCAGGGATACGGAATGCATTTTCCAAAACAAAATTGCCACCGTGGTTCCCGTTATCGGAAGTGGACAAAGGTTGGGAACATTGGTACTTTCTAAATTCAATGTACCTTTTACCGATGAGGATTTGATCCTGGCCGAATACGGCGCGACGGTGGTAGGTATGGAGATCTTGAGAGCCAAGGCCGACCGGATTGAAGAAGAAGCCCGTAAGCGGGCGGCCGTCCATATTGCCCTGGGGACTCTTTCCTATTCGGAACTCGAGGCGGTGGAACACATTTTTGCTGAGCTCGAAGGTGATGAAGGAGTGCTGGTGGCCAGCAAGATTGCGGACCGGGCCGGCATTACCCGTTCCGTCATTGTCAACGCCCTGCGGAAATTTGAAAGTGCCGGGGTGATTGAATCCAAATCCCTGGGCATGAAGGGTACCTATATCAGGGTACTGAATGACAATTTGTTGGAAGAACTGCAAAAACTCAGAAGATAAAAGAACCGCATAGGTTCTTTTTTCTCTGGTGCATAAGGGTCCTGATTTTTGGCAAAGATTTAAAATAATTGTGTGCACCAAATTATTGCGAGACAGGAATCACTATGCTATACTAGGTTTTGGTGCAAAAACACACGCTTCCCAATTTGTGCAAGGGTGCCTGCGGGTCTTGCACAAAGATGAGGGGAGTGGAGGATGAAAACCAGCGAGAGGAGGTGGAGTCAAGTGGCAGTTATCTCGATGAAACAGCTGTTGGAGGCGGGGGTCCATTTCGGTCATCAAACCCGGCGTTGGAATCCCAAAATGGCTCCTTACATTTTTACTGAACGTAACGGCATTTACATCATCGACTTGCAAAAGACCGTGAAAAAAGTAGAAGAAGCTTATGAATTTGTAAGGAGCATCGTCAGCGAGGGCAAGAACATTCTTTTCGTAGGTACGAAAAAACAAGCCCAGGAGTCCATCCGCGAGGAAGCGGAACGCTGCGGAATGTTTTATGTGAATGAAAGATGGCTGGGCGGTATGCTGACGAACTATAAGACCATCCGCCAGCGGATTGAACGTCTCCGTGAACTGGAGGCGATGGAGGAAGAAGGGAAGTTTGCCCTCTTGCCCAAGAAGGAAGTGGCCCGCTTGATTGCGGAAAGAGATAAATTGCAGCGTTTCTTGGGTGGCATTAAGAACATGAATGGGCTTCCGGGAGCTTTGTTCATCGTAGATCCCCGGAAAGAAAGGATTGCATTGGCTGAAGCGAAGAAACTGGGCATTCCGGTAGTGGCTATCGTGGACACCAACTGCGATCCCGATGAAATTGATTATGTCATTCCGGGCAACGACGATGCCATTCGTGCCGTGAAGCTGTTGACCAGCAAGATTGCTGACGCCGTTTTAGAGGCAACTCAAGGTCAAGTAGGCCAGGAAAGAGAACCGGCAGGAGAAAATACCGAAGCCGAACAAGCGGTTGCCCAATAGATGGTTCTATTCAGCTTTACTGCCGCTGCCTTTGAGAAGGAGGTGAACATCCGTGATCACTGCGGATATGGTCAAAGAATTGCGACAGCGTACACAAGCCGGCATGATGGATTGTAAGAGGGCTTTAGAAGCCACCAATGGTGACATGGAGGCCGCCATAGCGTACCTGCGAGAGAAAGGTTTGGCTGCGGCTGCCAAGAAGGCCGGGCGTTTGGCCAGTGAAGGGTTAGTGGAGGCCTACATTCATGGCGTGGGCAGGATTGGCGTACTGGTGGAAGTAAACTGCGAGACAGATTTCGTCGCCAAGACGGACCAGTTTAAGGAGCTCTGCCATGATATCGCCATGCATATCGCCGCCTCACGTCCGGAATATGTTTCCCGGGATGAGGTGCCGGCCGAAGTCATTGAAAAAGAAAAATCCATTTTGCGGGCCCAAGCCTTAAATGAAGGCAAACCGGAGAAAATTGTCGAAAAAATGGTTGAAGGGCGCATCGAAAAGTTTTACCAAGAGGTGTGCCTGCTTGATCAACCGTTCGTGAAAGACCCCAATATCACCGTGCAAGAGCTGGTTACCCAGGCGATTGCTACTATGGGAGAGAATATTACCATTCGCCGCTTTGTGCGCTTCGAGTTGGGGGAAGGGTTAAGCAAACGCTCCTGTGATCTAGCTGCCGAAGTACAGGCTATGACCGGATGTGAATAAAAGAGAGCACTTTATTGTGCTCTTTTTTTCAGGTAAGAAACTTTTTTGAAAGGAATTCCGTATAAGGCGTAGAATAAGTGTACCTTAGGTATAAACGGAGGTTTTCCAGCCCAATGACGAAGCCGAAATATAAGCGTGTAGTGCTTAAACTGAGCGGAGAGGCCTTAGCCGGGGATAAGGGATTCGGCATTGACCAGTCTATGCTTCGCTCAGTAGCGGAACAAGTGAAGGATGTTGTTTCGTTGGGCGTGCAAGTGGCGGTTGTGGTTGGCGGCGGCAATATTTGGCGAGGGGTAGCCGGTTCTAACCAGGGCATGGATCGCGCCACGGCGGACTATATGGGCATGCTGGCTACCGTAATGAATGCCTTGGCTCTGCAGGACGCTTTTGAGCAATGCGGCATCGATACGCGGGTACAAACGGCGATAGAAATGCGGGAAATTGCCGAGCCCTATATCAGGCGGCGGGCGATCCGGCACCTGGAAAAAGGGCGAGTGGTGATTTTCGCTGCCGGCACAGGCAATCCCTTCTTCTCTACAGATACGACGGCAGCATTGCGAGCGGCGGAAATCGAAGCCGATGTCATTTTAATGGCCAAAAAAGTGGATGGCGTATATGATTCCGATCCGGTGAAAAACCCGACTGCAAAGCGTTATGACCAGCTTAGTTATATTGATGTTTTAAACCGTGGACTTGGAGTGATGGATTCCACCGCCACTTCGTTGTGTATGGATAATGATATTCCCTTGATTGTTTTCGACTTAAAACAAAAAGGGAATATCTTGAAAGTGGTGCTGGGTGAAGTGATTGGAACATACGTAGGGAGGGACTGTTATGACGGAACAAGTGTTCCAAGAAGCTGAGGACCGCATGAAGAAAACCATTGAAGCGATGCGCAAAGACATGGCTTCAATTCGTGCCGGCCGGGCCAACCCTGCTTTGCTGGACAAGGTGCAGGTCGAGTATTACGGTACCATGACGCCGGTTAACCAGTTGGCCAGTATTTCAGCTCCCGAACCCAGATTGCTGGTCATCCAACCATGGGATAAATCGGTAATTGCCAGTATTGAAAAGGCCATCCTGAAGTCTGATTTGAACTTAAACCCCTCTAACGATGGTAATGTGATTCGCATCGTCATCCCGCAATTGACTCAGGAACGCCGCATGGAGCTCGTTAAACTAGTAAAGAAAAAAGCGGAAGAGTATCGCGTGCACATTAGAAACATCAGGCGGGAAGCCAACGATAAAATAAAAGCCATGGAAAAGGATAAGAGCATCTCCGAGGATGAAGCCAAGAGGGCCCAGGAAAAGATTCAAAAATTGACGGACAATTATATCGATCAGGTGGATGATGTGCTGGGCACTAAAGAAGCAGAAATTATGGAAGTCTAGGGGTGCAGGGTTAGGTTGAAACCAGAAATCCCGGATGTCATTGGGTGCGAGTTGTCCAAGGGCAAAGCGCGCCTGGCGGAAGCAGGTTTGACGGTAGGCGAGATTCAGCTAACCCGAGCACCAGGTGCACATTCTCACCACAGCCTCCGGATTGTGAAACAACAGATCAGGCCAAATGGTCGGGTGGACTTGATTGTTGTTTCTGTGCAATCGTTTTGCCCGGGAAAGGAGGTGTAAACATTGTTCCGTATCACTGAAGAGTGCATTGCATGTGGTATCTGTGCTGATGAGTGTCCAAGCGGCTCCATTTCTGAAGGAGAAGATACTTTCGTTATTAATCAAGATACCTGCACAGAGTGCGGTGCATGTCAAGATGCATGCCCCAATGATGCAATCGTGGAAGAGTAACCAATAAACCCCCTCGCGCGAGGGGGTTTGTTACTAAAAATACTTTAACGGGAGATTAGGATGGCACGCATACCTTTCTTGAAGAAGCGAGCAAAAGCCGGACAAGAAGGACCGGAGGCGGCCGGTCTCCGGCCGGATTTGCCGAAACACATTGCCATTATTATGGACGGAAACGGGCGCTGGGCCCAAAGGAGAAACATGCCCAGAGCCATGGGACACCGTCAAGGAGTGGAATCCCTCCGGGGAATTGTAGAAGCTTGCTTGGAACTGGGGATTGAGATTTTGACCGTCTATGCCTTTTCCACGGAAAACTGGAAAAGGCCCAAAGAAGAAGTGGATATTTTGATGAACCTTTTGGTAGAGTACTTGCAAAAGGAAATGAATAATCTTGACCGCCAAGGCGTCAGGATTTGTCCCATTGGAGAAATCAGCAAGCTGCCGGCCGCCGCCATTCGTGAACTGGAAAAGGCCCAGGCAAAAACCAAGACTAACGACCGGTTAATTTTGAATATTGCCTTGAATTACGGCGGCAGGGCCGAAATTGTGCAAGCCGTAAAAGGAATTGCCCGGCTCCTGCAAGAAGGGACAATAAAGCCGGAAGAAATCACCGAAGAGCTGATCAGCCGTCATTTGACCACGAGGGGCCTGCCGGACCCGGATCTGCTAATCAGGCCCTCGGGGGAGTATCGCATCAGCAATTTTCTGTTATGGCAAATAGCTTACACGGAATTCTGGTTTACGGATGCTTTATGGCCGGATTTTACCAAAGAACACCTTTTGGAGGCTATTCGCGCCTATCAAAAACGGGAGCGACGTTTCGGGGGATTACGACTTTAGGTTTGAGGTGTAAAATATGCTCTGGCAACGTGTACTTACTGCTGTGATAGCCGTTCCCATTGTGTTTATCCTTTTCTATCGAGCAGGTTTTCCTTTGATGTTGGGCTCATTGGCGGTGGCAGCCCTTGGCCTCTATGAGTTTTATCGCTTAACAAGTTCCATGGGACACAAACCGCTTACCTGGTGGGGTTACTGCATAGGTTTAAATTGCATTTTGTTTGGCATATACTTATGGCATGGACAATATTTTCCACAGACCCTGTGGCTGCTCATGGTATTGGCGGTGGTTCATTTTGCCGCTGCCTTTCCAAAATGGACCTTAAGTGACTTGGCCGTCACCTTTTTTGGGGCCTTCTATGTGGGAGGTTTGTTGAGTTTTCTCATACGCCTACGGGAGTTTGAGGCCCAGGGATGGATGTGGGTGCTCTTGGTGTTCCTATTGACCTGGGCTAACGACACGGCCGCGTATTTTGTGGGGTCCAAAATGGGGAAACATCCCCTTTGCCCGAAGCTGAGCCCCAATAAAACCGTTGAAGGCTTCCTGGGCGGTCTCATCGTTACCATTTTAAGCGCCTTACTGTTTGGTCAATTGGTAAGCGGGAATAATTACTTCTTGTGGGGACTTTTAGGGCTCCTAGCGGCTGTGGTAGGAACCACAGGGGATTTGTTGGAATCTACATATAAACGCTTGGCGCAGGCCAAGGATTCCGGTGTCTTGTTTCCCGGACACGGCGGTGTGCTGGATCGTTTGGACAGTCTACTGCTGGTGGCGCCGCTGGTGTATTATTTCATGCCATTGCTCTAGTGGGCAGAGGTGAAAAATGGATCATCAAGATGATAAGAGCCTGAAAAGCTTAATATTTGTCTTGCGAGTTTTGGGATGGCTGCTGGCGGCTTTCCTGGTGTACTATTATTTATTTCCTGCGGGTCTAGCGGTTTTGCGATTCCTGCTCCCATTAGCGCTACCCTTTATCATAGGCCTGGTTTTGGCTGCCTTGTTTGAACCCATTGTCGAGTTTGTGTCCCGCAAGCTCAAGGTGTCCCGGGCCGTCAGCGTGATCGGTACCATGCTCCTGGTCATCGGTGGTACTGTCACCGGATTGACCTGGATGATCATCCGGGCCATCATGGAAATAGTCAATCTGTCCTATTCCTTTCCCATGTATGCAGAAAGGATTGCCGTTAGCCTTCAATACGCCCTGAGCCAGGCGCGGATTCTTTATTTTTCCCTGGATTTACCGGCTGATTGGCAGGATTTTCTGGTCCGGCGCATGGAGCAAGTTTCTCATACAGTACTCGAAGTCTTAAACTGGTCCTTAGGTCTTTTGACGGCCGTGCCGAACGTGGTGTTGATTTTGTTTTTTGCGATTGTCTCCTCTTATTTTTTTAGCAAGGACAAGGAGAACATTGCTCAAGCATTGTATAGAATCCTGCCGGCGCAAGTGGCCGGTTTCCTGCATAATATGGGTGGCCAGGCGGGCAATGCAATTCTCGGCTATTTGAGAGCCCAGATCATTTTAATGCTTATTACGATGGGGCAGACTCTAGTTGGTTTATATGTCCTGGGCGTAGATTACACTTTATTGATTACCTTGGTGGTGGGCTTCCTGGACCTGCTGCCGGTGCTGGGGCCGGGATTGATCTTTGTTCCATGGATGGCCATGGCATTTCTTATGGGGAATCTGCGGTTAGCGGTATCATTACTGATACTTTATGGTATTATTTCCTTAGTACGCCAGTTAATTCAGCCCAAGGTGGTAGGAGACAGTATTGGCATCCATCCGTTGGAGACTTTAGTTTCCTTGTATGTCGGGCTCAAAGTGATGGGGGTAGCCGGATTGGTGCTCGGGCCGATCCTAGTGGTGATTGTCAAAGGCTGCTGGCGGTATTACAGAGGAGGTTTAGGATGGCCAAGGGAATAGCTATTCTGGGTTCAACGGGCTCCATTGGGCGCCAGACCCTGGAGGTTTGCAGTGCTTTCCCGGAAGAATTCAAAGTGGTGGCCTTAGCGGCCAAGGGAAATATCGATTTACTGGAACAACAGATCAGGGAATTCAGTCCGAAAATAGTGGTGGTCACCAATCACGAGCAGGGCCGGCTTTTACAAGCACGGGTAGCAGGTATGCCGGTCCGGGTATACCTGGGTGACGAAAACCTAGTTGAGGCCGTTGTAGATCCGGAAGTAACTACGGTGGTAACGGCGGTGTCCGGTGCCGTGGGTTTGCTTCCAACCATGGAAGCCATTAAAAACGGCAAAGAGATTGCCCTGGCCAATAAAGAGACCCTTGTGGCTGCCGGCGAAATTGTCATGGAGGCTGTCAAGCATTTTGGCAGCCGTTTGCTGCCGGTGGACAGTGAACACTCAGCTCTATTCCAGTGTTTGGCCGGCAATCGCCCCGGGGATGTAGAGAAGCTGATCTTGACGGCATCAGGGGGCCCTTTCCGGGGTTGGTCCCGGGACCGGCTGGCACGGGTGACACCGGAACAGGCTTTAAAACATCCCAAGTGGAATATGGGAGCTAAAATCACGATTGATTCCGCAACTTTGATGAACAAAGGGTTGGAAGTGATTGAAGCTAAGCATCTGTTTGCGATGGATTATGACCGGATCGAAGTGGTCATTCACCCCCAGAGCATTATCCATTCCATGGTGGAATTTCGCGACGGGGTGATTATGGCCCAGTTGGGAACGCCGGATATGCGGGTACCCATCCAGTTGGCCCTAACCTGGCCCGAGAGGTGGGAAGGGAGAGCCGGGACCAGGTTGGATCTCTTGCAGCTGAAGGAATTGACTTTTGAGGCACCTGATTGGCAGGCTTTTCCCGCCCTCAAGCTGGCTTATGAAGCGGGGAAAACAGGCGGCACGATGCCCACGGTACTCAATGCTGCCAATGAAGAAGCAGTGCATGCCTTTCTCCGGGGTGAGATTGGCTTCCCGGCCATTACTGATATAGTGCAGCGGGTGATGGACCGGCATCAGCCGGTACAAAACCCTGACCTGGAGACGGTGTTGGCGGTGGACAGAGAAGCTCGTAGGCAGGCTTTAGCCGTCATGACCGGGTATGTTATCTGAGGAAGGTGATCCCTATGTCCGTCCTGTCCGTAGTGGTGACGATCATTATCTTGGGACTGTTGATTTTTGTGCATGAACTGGGGCATTTCCTAGCAGCCAAATTGGTCGGGATTAAAGTTCATGAATTCGCTCTGGGTATGGGCCCCCTGGTTTACTCCAAAAGAGTGGGGGAGACCCAGTATTCTTTGCGTGCCCTGCCCATCGGCGGCTATAACCGGATGGCCGGGATGGACCCGGAGGAAGAGTATGATCCCCGCGGCTTTAACACCAGAACCGTGGGGCAGCGCATGGGTGTGATTGCCGCCGGAAGCATCATGAATTTCCTCCTGGCCATCGTCTTATTTGCTGTTTTCTTCATGGGTATAGGCGTAGCATCCAACCGCAATGAAATCGGTGAAGTGTTGGCCGGAAGCCCCGCCGCTCAGGCCGGGTTGCAAGAAGGGGACCGGATCGTGGCCGTCAACGGTACGGATACCCCTACTTGGGAGGATTTAGTACGCGTGATCAGAGCGCACCCGGATGAAGAAATCCAACTGACCGTGCAAAGGGGCAAGGCGGAATTCTCGGTAACCGTTATGACCGTGCGAGATGAACAAGAAAACGTAGGTTTAATTGGGATCAAGGGAGTAGTAGAAAAAAAAGGATTCTTTGAATCAATCTGGCTGGGTATCTCGTCATCGGTGGCCCTGATTGTTATTATTGTCCAGCAATTGTTCTTGATGATTGGGGGACAGGTTCCGGCGGATGTGGCGGGACCGGTGGGAATGGTATCCATTGTCGGGCAGGCAGTGCATTTCGGGATTGGCACTCTCATCCGTTTTGCGGCCCTCCTCAGTCTCAATTTAGGTATTATTAACTTGCTCCCGATTCCCGCCCTGGACGGCAGCCGGCTGGTATTCCTTGCCATCGAAGGTATTAGAGGGAGGCCGGTTAACCCGGCTAAGGAAAACTTCATTCATTTCATCGGTTTTGTGGTGCTGCTGGGCCTGATGGTTTTAATTACTTACCAGGATCTATGGCGGCTCTTTACCGATTGATGACGCAGAGGTGGCATTATGATTCCCGCGAAGCGAAGAAAAAGCCGGGTTATATGGGTAGGACCGGTGCCGGTAGGCGGCGACTACCCAATCACCGTGCAATCTATGACCAACACCGATACCCGCGATGTGGCCGCCACCGTGGCCCAAATCAAGGCCTTGGAACAAGCCGGCTGCGAACTGGTCCGGGTGGCGGTGGTGGATGAGGAAGCAGCCCAAGCCTTGGAGAAGATTAAGAAGGAAATCGCTATTCCCTTGATTGCCGACATTCATTTTGACTATCGCCTGGCCTTGCAAGCCATGGCCGGCGGGGTAGACGGCTTGCGGATCAACCCCGGCAATATAGGTGGTCCGGCCAAGGTGCGGGAGGTGACTGCCATGGCCAAAGACAGGGGGATCCCGATTCGCATCGGTGTCAATGCCGGTTCTTTGGAAAAGGAACTGCTGCAAAAATACCAAGGGGTCACCCCGGAGGCCATGGTAGAGAGCGCGTTGGGACATGCTCACCTGCTGGAAGAGGCGGGTTTTTACGATATCAAGATTTCATTAAAAGCGTCTCATGTACCGTTGATGGTGGAGGCATACCGCTTGTTGGCGGCCAAGACTGATTATCCTTTACATTTAGGGGTTACGGAAGCTGGAACGCTCCTTACCTCTGCGGTAAAATCATCCATGGGCATTGGGATCCTGCTGAGCGAAGGTATCGGTGATACCATCCGGGTTTCCGTGACCGGGGATCCTGCTTTAGAAGTGAAGTTGGGCTTTGAGATCTTAAAGAGCTTGGGAATCCGGCACAGGGGGATTGAGCTCATTTCTTGCCCCACCTGCGGTCGCTGCCAAATCGACCTGGTGGAACTGGCAGAAAAAGTAGAACATGAGTTAGAGTTTGTCCGGCAACCCCTCAAAGTGGCGGTCATGGGCTGTCCTGTTAACGGTCCCGGGGAAGCCAGGCAAGCGGACGTAGGTATTGCCGGCGGGAAAGGAGTGGGGCTGCTTTTTCGCCGGGGCAAGATTGTGGCTAAGGTGCCGCAGGAGCGGTTGGTAGAAGCTTTAGTGCATGAGGTCAAGAAAATGGTGGAAGGATGAGGAGGTTAGAAACGTGCTGGCAAGTAGATTATTGGCTCCTACTTTAAGGGAAGTACCTGCCGAGGCGGAAATAGTCAGTCACCAGCTGTTACTGAGGGCAGGATTTATCCGTAAATCAACTTCGGGTGTTTATACCCTGTTACCTTTGGGCTACCGGGTGGTAACCAAAATCATGCAGATCGTACGAGAAGAAATGGATGCCGCCGGGGGGCAAGAAATTGGTCTGCCTATCATCCAGCCTGCTGAATTGTGGCTGGAAAGCGGCCGGTGGCATGTTTACGGCGATGAACTCTTCCGGTTAAAGGACCGCCATAACAGGGATTTCTGTTTGGGACCGACCCATGAGGAGATTATCACGGATCTGGTGAGAAAGGAAGTGAGCTCCTACAAGCAGCTGCCCCTTTTGCTGTACCAGATCCAGAATAAATACAGGGATGAGCGCAGGCCCCGTTTCGGTCTCATGCGCAGCCGGGAATTCATCATGAAAGACCTCTATTCTTTTGACCGGGACGAAGCAGGTCTGGAAGTGAGCTATCAAAAGATGTTCGACGCTTATACCAATGTCTTTACCAGATGCGGCTTGCGTTTCCGCCCCGTTGAGGCGGACAGCGGCGCCATCGGCGGCAGCAGCACCCATGAATTTGTCGTCCTGGCCGGGTCCGGGGAAGCGGAAATCGTTTATTGTACCAGCTGTGATTACGCCGCCAATGTGGAAAGAGGGGAGGCAGTAGTAGAAGAAGTGATGCCGGGGGCCCTGCATGAAGTGGAAAAAGTGGCCACCCCGGGGATCAAGACCATCGAACAGGTCAGCAGCTTTTTGCAGGTATCTCCGCGGGAATGCTTGAAAACACTGATTTACTTGGCTGACGGAAAGCCCGTGGCCGTGGTGGTGCGGGGAGACCGGGAAGTTAATGAAATCAAACTGAAAAACAAACTCGGCTGCCTGGCACTGGAATTGGCTCCGGATACCCAGGTAAAAGAATTGACGGGGGTCTCCGCCGGTTCTTTAGGCCCTGTCGGGCTCAAAGGGATACCGGTTTACCTGGACGAAGAAGCCGCCGGGATCGTGAACGGGGTGGCGGGTGCCAACGAAGAAGATTATCACCTGAAACATGTGAATTACCCGCGGGATTATGCCGTGGAACTGGTGGGAGATTTTCGCACCGTGAGGGCGGGCGATAAGTGTCCCAAGTGTCATGGCGAGTTGGCCAGTGCCCGGGGTATCGAAGTGGGCCAGATTTTCAAATTGGGCACCAAGTACAGCAAGGCGATGGAGGCCACCTTCCTGGATGAGCAGGGACAGAAAAGGTACATGGTGATGGGCTGCTATGGTATCGGTATCACGAGAACCATGGCTGCCGCGGTGGAACAAAACTATGATGAACACGGCATTATTTGGCCCCTGTCCATTGCTCCTTTCCATGTAGTGATTGTGCCTGCTTCCAACAAAGAAGAAAGGCAGGTGGAGATAGCAGGGGAGATTTACCGTCGCTTAACGGCTCATGGTATTGAAGTTGTCTTGGACGACCGGAACGAAAGGGCCGGAGTGAAATTTGCCGATGCGGACTTAATCGGTTACCCGCTGCGGGTTACCGTAGGCAAAAAGACGGTGAGTGAAGGAACCGTTGACATTAAAATGCGCCGGGATGGACAAGAAGTAACCGTGAAGGTAGATGAGGTGACGGACTGGATTCAATCCTTTATGGCAGAGGAAGTCTAGTCTTTAGGTCGCTTAGAGCCAGATGGGAGGCTTATACGATGCAAGTCTCAGCAATCATACCGGCATTTAATGAAGAAAAAACAGTGGCCGGTGTTATTCGCCCGTTGATGCAGGTACCGGCCATCGGCGAAATTATCGTAGTCAATGACGGTTCAACGGACAATACGGAAGCGGTGGCCCGGGAAGCGGGTGCAACGGTTATTTCCTCCCCATGCAATAGGGGAAAGGGAGGAGCCATGATGCTGGGGGTAGAGCATGCCACCCATGAAGTGCTGCTTTTTCTCGATGCTGATTTAATCGGCCTGACCCCGGCCCATGTGGAGCAATTGATCGAACCTGTCCTGAGCGGCAGGGTCGAAATGGCCGTGGGTGTTTTTGAGCATGGGCGCCTAGCTACGGATTTAGCCCAAATGGTCGCACCTTTTTTGTCCGGCCAAAGAGCGGTGACCAAGAGTCTGCTCCGGCGCATCGATAACCTGGAATGGACACGCTTCGGTGTGGAAATGGCTTTGACCAAGTACGCGGCTGAACATGATGTCAAGCTGGAAGAGGTTGTCTTAGAAGACCTATCCCATGTGATGAAAGAAGAGAAGCTTGGCTTGTGGAAGGGCTTGCGTGCCCGCGTGAAGATGTACTGGGAAATCGCGAAAAGCCTTTCCGACGATTAGAGAGAATGCTTGAGGGGGTCTGAAGGTGGTTTTAGCCAACTTGCAGCCGGCATGTGGCCCGAAAACCAGCCTGGTCCAGCTGATGGAAAGGATTGGCTTGTGTCCCCGGCCGGCGCAGGATTTGGAGGACATAATGATCCAGAAGGCAGTGTTGTACCAAAAATCCCAGCGCCTCGTCATCCACCTGTGGTTTCCCTCACCGGTCCCTGATTGGGAGGCTATTTGGCGGCAAGTGGCGGAAGGTATTATGGTTCAAATGCCCGGCCTGGTGGAAGTGGCATGGGAACCCCACTATCATTGCCGGCAAGACCTTGCCTTCTTTGTACAAGAATACGGTGAGGTATTTCTAGCAAGGATCATGGACAGGATGCCGGCCACTTCAGGTTGGTTGTCCGTGGCCCGGCTGGAAGCCCAAGGAGACAGGATCCTTCTTTGGCTGCCCGACGACCTAGGCATGCAGTTCATGCTGGAAAAGAAGATGGAGAGGTTCTTAGCCGATGCCCTGTGGGAGTATTTCCACATTAGGGCACGATTTACTTTTGCCGTTGACGAGACCTTGACCACTCGGATTAACCTGGTTCCTGAGCAATACCTGGTCCAGGCAGCCTGCGGTAACCAGGGGAAACATGATAAAGCTGCCGGGGATTCCCGCCAAGAGCCGCAAAAGGGTGATGACCTCGTCCTTTTGGGCCGTTCCATTAAACAAGCCGTCACACCGGTGGTGGAACTGGTGGACGAGGAAAAAGCCGTGGCCATCAGGGGCGAAGTCATAAACGTGGAAGCCAGGGAGCTTAAGAGCGGGCGAACCCTTTATACCATAGATGTTACCGACAAGACAGATTCCATCTCCGTAAAGGTCTTTGGGGATGAAAAAACTGCAGAATTGCTGGCTGCCGTCAAACCCGGACAGTGGCTTACCATTCAAGGAGCGGTGCAGTATGATCGTTATACCCAGGAATTAACAATGATGGCAACCGATATCAATAGATGCACCCCGGTGGTACGGGAAGACCGGGCCCCTGAAAAAAGGATTGAACTGCACCTGCATACAAAAATGAGTGCCATGGACGGGGTAGTGGATGTGGCCGAAGCAGTGAAAACGGCAGCTCGTTTCGGGCACGAGGCCATTGCCATTACCGATCACGGGGTGGTTCAAGCTTTCCCAGAGGCTTACGAAGCGGGACAAAAACATGGAGTAAAGATCATCTACGGCGTGGAAGGCTACTTGTTAGACGGGGAAGAAGAAAAAGGCAGGACTTATCACATCATTATCCTGGCGAAAAATCCCAAAGGTTTGGAAAACCTCTATCGATTGATTACCCTATCTCACCTGGAGCATTTTTACAGGCGCCCCCGTATTCCGCGGCAAGCTTTAATAGACTATAGAGAAGGTTTAATCCTTGGTACTGCCTGTGAGGCGGGAGAGCTGGTGCAGGCCTACCTGGCCGGGGCCCCCATGGAGGAGCTCTGCCGCATTGCCGATTTTTATGATTATATTGAGATACAACCCATTGGTAATAACAGGTTCTTAATAGACAAGGGAATAATGCAGTCGGAAGATGACTTGAGGAACATGAACCGAGCCCTGGTGGCAATCGGTGAGAAACTGGGCAAGCCCGTAGTGGCCACCGGGGATGTCCATTTCTTGCATCCCGAGGATGAAATCTTTCGCCGTATCTTACAAAAAGTGCAGAATTACGAGGAGCAAGAACAAGCCCCCCTTTACTACCGGACCACCGAGGAAATGCTGGAGGAGTTTGCTTATCTGGGACCGGATACAGCGCGGCAGGTAGTGATCACGAATCCCGTCAATATCAGTCGCCAGATTGAAGAAATCGCACCACTGCCCAGCGAACTGTTCGCTCCTGAAATTCCCGGAGCCGAAGAACAGGTTTCCCAGATGTGCTGGGCGGAGGCCAAAAGGTTATACGGCGATCCCCTGCCTGATATGGTGGCAGCCAGGCTGAAGAAAGAGCTGGATTCCATCATTACCAACGGTTTTGCCGTATTGTACCTGATCGCCCATAAACTGGTGAAGAAATCTAATGAAGACGGCTATTTAGTAGGCTCCAGGGGATCTGTCGGTTCATCTTTGGTGGCTACTTTCTGCGGCATTACGGAGGTTAACCCGCTGCCGCCCCATTACCGGTGCCCCGGGTGCTGCTACAGTGAATTTGTCGCGGACGGTTCCTATAACAGCGGGGCGGATTTGCCGGACCGGCCGTGCCCCCGGTGCGGCACACCGCTCAATAAGGACGGTCACGATATACCATTTGAAACTTTTTTAGGTTTTAAAGGAGATAAAGTACCGGATATCGATCTGAACTTTTCCGGCGAGTACCAGGCGACGGCTCACAAGTATGTGGAGACCCTGTTCGGCAAGGAACATGTTTTCCGTGCCGGCACCATTGCCACCGTAGCCGAAAAGACGGCCTTCGGCTTTGTAAAAAACTACCTGGAAGAGCAAAACCTGGTGAAGCGGAATGCGGAAGTGGCCCGGCTGGTACGGGGCTGCACCGGAGTGAAGAGGACCACCGGACAGCATCCGGGAGGTTTGATGGTGGTTCCCAAATCCTATGATATTCACCAGTTCACTCCTTTGCAGCGGCCGGCGGATGATGTGAAGTCGGGAACCATCACCACCCATTTTGATTACCATTCCATTTCCAGCAGGTTGGTTAAGCTGGATATCCTGGGCCACGATGATCCGACAGTTATCAAAATGCTGGAAGAGTTGACCGGCGTTGACGCCAAGAAAATCCCTTTGGATGACCCGGCCACCCTGTCCCTGTTTTCCGGGGTGGAGGCATTGGGAGTGACGGAAGAGCAGATCCGTTCTGCGGTGGGTACTTATGGTATTCCTGAGTTCGGCACCCGGTTTGTGCGGCAGATGCTG
This sequence comes from Clostridia bacterium, assembly GCA_012840125.1. Lineage (NCBI taxonomy): Bacteria > Bacillati > Bacillota > Clostridia > Clostridia bacterium. Next base: position 118,247 of record DULZ01000092.1, read on the forward strand.
GTGGACACAAAACCGGAAAAGTTTTCCGACCTGGTCAGGATCAGTGGCTTCTCTCACGGTACAGATGTCTGGTTAAACAACGCCCAGGATTTGATTAAAAGCGGTACGGCAAAACTGTCGGAAGCCATCTCCACCCGCGATGATATCATGATTTATTTAATCTACAAAGGCATGGAACCGGCTTTAGCGTTTAAAATCATGGAGGATGTCCGCAAAGGCAAAGGAGTCAAGCCGGAATACGAAACAGCGATGCGGGAAAATGGCGTACCGGATTGGTACATCGAATCTTGCAAGAAAATCAAATACATGTTTCCCAAGGCCCATGCGGTAGCCTATGTCATGATGGCTTTTCGCATTGCCTACTTTAAGATTAATTATCCCCTGGCCTTTTATGCCAGCTTCTTCACCGTTCGGGCCGATGACTTTGATGCTGATTTGATTGTCCAAGGTTACGACCGGGTGCGGCAAAAGATCGAGGAGATTGAAAAGAAAGGAAACGAAGCAAGCCAGAAGGAAAAGAACCTGTTGACGATTTTAGAAGTAGCCCTGGAGATGATGGCCCGCGGTTTTAACTTCGAAAGAGTCAGCCTTACCAGGTCCGATGCTCTCCGTTTTACGATTGTTGAGGGGGGATTATTGCCTCCCCTGGCGGCGCTGCAAGGTATCGGCAAAACGGCGGCGCAAAACATCACGGAGGCCCGGAAGGAAAAGCCCTTTACTTCGATTGAAGACCTGCGCTACCGCGGTAAAGCGACGAAAACGGTGATCGAAATCTTAGACGCTCATGGCGCACTGGAAGGTCTAGCTGAATCGGAACAGCTGACTTTATTTTGCTAGTATCTTAGCCCTAATTCTTGTCAGGTACTAACATTTGTGGTATATTTATTGGCGAGGAAGATTAGGCGAGAGAGTTGGTTAAGAGTGGGTTCAATGCCCACTTTTTCATTTACCCAGAGGGCAGCTTTGCTAGTATATTATGGCAAACCATGGGGGTACACTAGAACCAGTTGAAATAGGTGGAGGTATTGACATGCATTCAGCGAGTATAGCCGACCGGGTGACGGCATTTATTCAGCCTGTGGTCGAAGATGAGTTAGGGTTTGAACTGGTGGATGTAGAATATGTTAAGGAAGGTGCGGATTGGTATCTCAGGATTTACATTGACCACCCAGAAGGCATTGATCTTAATGCCTGTGAGCGGGTGAGCCGCAGAATCGATCCATTGTTGGATGAATACGACCGGGACAATGCATTGTTTCCCGGCAGTTATATTTTGGAGGTGTCATCGCCGGGTCTGACGCGGCCGCTAAAAAAGGAAAGAGATTTTATCAAGTACCAAGGTAGACTGGTAACAGTGAAAACTTACGCGCCCATTGGAGGACAAAAGGAGTTTAACGGCATTTTGCGGGATTACCGGCCTGCCGAGATTGAAATAGAGGTTAACGGGGAGAGGATGGTTATTCCCAAAGACAGGATTAGCTTGGTTCATCTGGCAGTGGAGTTTTAATCATTGGGGGAACTGAAGGAGGATTAGCAAAATGAATACGGAGTTTCTTGAGGCCCTGGATGAAATTGCGCAAAGTAAGGGGATTGACACGGAGGTGCTGTTGGAAGCCATCGAGGCAGCATTGATCTCCGCATACAAGAAGAACTTTGGGTCCCTCCAAAATGTCAGGGTGGAGGTACACCGCACCACCGGTGAGTTCAAAGTCTATTCCCGCAAGCAGGTCGTAGAGCAAGTCAATGACGAGCGCACCGAGATATCGCTGGAAGAAGCCAGGCAGATCGATCCTCGTTATAATATAAACGATGTGGTGGAGTTTGAGGTGACGCCCAAAGAATTTGGGCGTATTGCCGCCCAGACGGCTAAGCAGGTAGTGGTGCAGCGGATTAGGGAAGCGGAGCGCAACATCATCTATGATGAGTATGTGAATAAAGAGCAGGACATCATCACAGGGGTGGTGCAAAGGCAGGAGGGCGGCAATGTGTTTATTGACCTGGGGAGGACGGAAGCAATCCTGACCCCGCAGGAGCAAATGCCGGGCGAAGAATACCGGACCCATGACCGGATTAAGGCTTATATCGTGGAAGTGAAAAAAACCACCAAGGGACCGCAGATTCTTGTCTCGCGCACTCATCCGGGCTTGCTTAAACGCCTATTTGAATTGGAGGTTCCCGAAATTACCGAAGGTATCGTGGAAATTAAATCCATTGCCCGCGAAGCAGGGAGCCGCTCCAAGATAGCTGTTGCGTCCAGGGACGAAAACGTCGATCCGGTAGGTGCTTGTGTCGGTCCGAAAGGGGCGCGGGTGCAGACCATTGTCAATGAGCTGAAAGGGGAAAAAGTGGACATCATAAAATGGAGCAGCGATCTGGAAGTCTTCGTAGCAAACTCTTTGAGCCCGGCCAAAGTCCTTTCGGTGGAAGTCAATGAAGCGGAAAAGACGGCACGGGTGATTGTACCGGATTATCAACTGTCGCTGGCCATCGGTAAGGAGGGACAAAATGCCCGCTTGGCGGCTAAACTAACCGGCTGCAAGATAGACATCAAGAGCGAGAGTCAAGTGGAAAGAGGTGGGCAGTAGGATGGCGCGCGTCAAGAAAATCCCGATGCGGATGTGTGTTGGTTGCAGGGAGCGGAAAGAAAAAAGGCAGCTGGTGCGCATTGTACGGACCCCGGAAGGCACGGTTCTGGTGGATCCCACGGGCAAGAAATCAGGCCGGGGTGCTTATATTTGCCCGGACGTAACTTGCCTGGAAAAAGTCATCAAAAACAAAGGATTGGAAAGAGCGCTGGAGGTTACCATTGAGCCCCATGTGGTGGAAGAACTCAGACAACAGCTTGGTCAAGTGTCCCTTGGAGAGAATTGAGGGCCTGCTGGGTTTTGCTGCCAGAGCAGGAAAAGCTGTTGCCGGGGAACAAGCGGTCAGGACGAAACTGCGGTATGGGAAAATTCACCTCATCTTGCTGGCGGAAGATGCCTCGAAAGAAGTGATCAGCTATTTTAGCCATAAAAGCAGGGAAATGGGTATCCCGGTGATCTGTACCGGCACCAAGGTGAAACTTGGTTGGGTTATCGGTAAATCTAGACGAGCAGTGGTGGGGATCAGCGATCGACAGTTTGCAAAAAGTATCTTGGCACGAGTGAGGGAGAAGCAAGCCATGGAATAACACGGGGGTGAACCAATGAAAAAAATGCGGGTATACGAATTGGCGAAGGAAAAAAAGATGAGGAGCAAGGATATGCTGGTCGTCTTAAAACGGATAGGAATAGAGGTCAAATCGCACATGAGCGTGTTGGAAAAAGAGGATTTAGCAAAAATCGAAGAATTCTTTGCACCGAAACGTAATGATGAACAAAAAACACCCACCAACATGAAGGAAGATTATGAGGAATTTGAACACGAAAGAATGGAAAAGGTCAAAGGCAGTTCTTCTTTGAAGTCCGGCGCCGGGAAAAAGAAAGGCGGCAAGTTTCATTTAGGCAAGAAAAAGGAAGAACAGTCAAAAGAAAAAGACAAGACCCTCCCGGCGAAACAACCGGATAAGAAAAAAGGGAAATCAGGTAAAAGCAGCCAATCCGGGACTCCCGGCGGGCGGCCGGCCAAAAAGGCCGCGAAAGCGGCTCCGCCTCCGCCGCCGGTATCTCATATCAAGAAAATCACCGTGGGAGAATCCATCAGCGTCCAAGAGCTGGCCAAGCGGATGGGCAAAACGGCCAATGAGGTCATCAAAAAGCTTTTTGAACTGGGGATTCCCGCTACGTTGAACCAGGAAATCGATTCCGATACGGCCGTGATTGTGGCCAGTGAATATGGCATTGAAACCGAGGTCAAGATTCAAAAACCTATTACGGAAATTGAAGACGTACCCGATCCGGAGGAATCCCTCGTGCCAAGACCGCCCGTGGTGACGGTGATGGGCCATGTGGATCATGGGAAGACTTCCTTGCTTGATGCCATCCGGGAAACCAACGTCACCGCTACGGAAGCCGGCGGTATTACCCAGCATATCGGTGCTTATCAAGTCACGGTGAAAGGAAAGAAAATTACCTTTTTGGATACACCCGGTCACGAGGCTTTCACTGCCATGCGGGCCCGTGGTGCCGAGGCCACGGACATTGCCGTGCTGGTAGTGGCCGCCGATGACGGCGTCATGCCCCAAACGGTGGAAGCGATCAATCACTGCCGGGCTGCTAATGTTCCTATTATTGTAGCCGTTAACAAAATGGATAAGCCCACCGCCAACATCGAGCGGATTAAACAGCAGTTATCCGAACACGGCCTGATTCCCGAGGAGTGGGGCGGGGATACTATCTTTGTACCTGTTTCCGCCAAGATGAAGCAAGGCATAGACCAGCTGTTGGAAATGATTCTCTTGGTAGCGGAAATAAACGATTTGAAGGCTAATCCCAACCGCCTGGCCAGGGGTGTTGTGATTGAAGCCGAATTAGATAAGGGAAGAGGTTCTGTGGCTACGGTCCTGGTACAAAAGGGAACCTTACGCGTCGGAGACAATATCGTCATCGGCAGCGTTTACGGTAAAGTAAGAGCCATGTTTGATGATAAGGGCCGGAGAGTGAAAGAAGCGCTGCCTTCAACCCCGGTGGAAGTATTGGGCCTATCCGCCGTCCCGGATCCCGGCGATATTTTTGACGTGGTGGCGGATGAAAAGCTGGCCAAGGAGATTGCCACCCAGCGGGAGATTGCCAGGAAAGAAAAAGAGTATAAAGAAGCCAGCAAGATGCGCCTGGAAGATCTCTTTAAGCAAATGAATACCGAAGGCATGCAGGAGCTGAATCTGGTGCTGAAAAGTGACGTCCACGGTTCCGCGGAAGCATTGAGCCAGGCCCTTTTGCGGCTTAGCACCGATGAAGTAAAGGTGAATGTCATCCATAACGGTGTGGGTGCAATCTCGGAAGCCGATATCATGCTGGCAGCGGCATCCAATGCCATCGTCATCGGTTTTAATGTGCGTCCTGACGGCAATGCCAGGCGGGCAGCTGAGCAAGAAAAGGTGGAGATCCGGTCATACCGGGTAATTTATGATGTGATTGAGGACATAAAAGCTGCCATGAGCGGTCTTTTGGAGCCGGAACTCAAGGAAGTTTTCCTGGGGCAAGTTGAGGTTAGGGCTGTCTTTAAGGTACCGCGGGTGGGAAATATTGCCGGCGGTTATGTGTTGGAAGGCAGGATTACCAATAAATCCAATGTGCGGGTTGTTAGGAATGGAGTTGTGATCCATGAGGGCCGGCTGCATTCCCTGAAACGTTTTAAAGATGACGTGAAAGAAGTGCCCCAGGGTTATGAGTGCGGCATAGGTATTGAAAACTTCAATGATATCAAGGAAGGAGATATCATTGAAGCCTTTGAAGTTCAAGAAGTGAAGCGGGAGCTTTAACCTGCTGGGGAGGAACGACCAATGAGTTATCGCACACAACGGGTAACGGAAGAAATGAAGCGGGAGATAGCCGCTATCATCAAGGAAGAGCTCAAAGATCCACGGGTTGGTTTTGTGACCGTAACCGGCGTGGAAATCACTCCCGACTACCGCTACGCTAAAGTGTTTGTGAGTGTATACGGCAGTGACGAGGAGGTTAACCAAGCCCTTGAAGGTTTGGAGAAAGCCAGCGGCTTTATCCGTAAGGAAGTAGGCCGGCGGATTAAGTTGAGATATACACCGGAGCTTTCCTTCCGGTTTGATGAATCCATTCGTCACGGAGCCAAGATTGCTGAGATATTGGCAGACATGCAGGAGAAGGAAGGTAAGGATTGATGCTGGCAAGGATTGGCGAAGCATTGAGCCGGGTCAAAGGGGCTTTGATTACCGCCCATGAAAGACCTGACGGTGATGCCATCGGATCTGCCATAGCGCTGGACATGGCTTTAAGATATTTGGGGATTCGCACCGTGGTCATGCTGTCTGACCCGGTGCCGGACATGTACCGTTTCCTTAAAGGCACGGAAAGCATTCTGATGCCTTCCTCCTTGGGGTGGAAGCCTGAAGCCGTGGTAGCTCTGGACAGCACGGAATGGGATAGAGTGGGAGAATTCATCCACCAGTACCTGCCCGGTACGGTCACGATCAATATCGATCACCATGCCAGCAACCGGGAGTTTGCCGACCTGAACTGGGTGGACATTAATGCTGCCGCAACAGGCGAAATGGTTTTGGACCTCATCGAGTATCTTCAAGTTCCCATTGACATGGATGCGGCTACGGCCCTCTATACCGCCATGGCAACGGATACGGGTTTCTTTCAGCACGGCAATACGACGGCTAAAGTGCTGTCTAAATGTGCCCGGCTGGCGGAGTTAGGCGCCAATCCCCATTTTATCAGTGAACAGATCCATGAATACAAGTCTTTTGAGAGCCTGAAAGCTTTAGGATTCGCCCTGAGTTCCATTCAGCTTTCACCTAAAGGTTCTGTAGCCTGGATCGGTTTGTCCTTGGCAGACATGGAACGGCTGAAGGTGAAAGAAGAAGAACTGGAAGGATTTGTAAATTATCCCAGATCCATTAAAGGGGTGGAGGTAGGGATTCTCTTTCGACAGGTAGAGACCAATAAAGTAAGGGTAGGTTTGCGCTCCCGCGGGCAGGTTGATGTCAGTGCCATAGCCCAAGCCTTCGGTGGGGGAGGGCATTACCGGGCGGCGGGTTGTACTGTGGCGGGGGACTTGGATGAAGTCATTGAAGAAGTAGTAAAACTGTGCTGCCAGCGAGCAGGTGAGTTTTAGTGGATGGGTTCATTAACCTGTTAAAACCGCCAGGCATGACCTCCCACGATGTGGTGGCCTGGTGCCGGCGCTTATTCAACCAGCGAAAAATAGGCCATGCCGGCACCCTGGATCCGGGCGTTACCGGTGTGCTGCCCATAGCATTGGGAAAAGGCACCCGTTTACTGGAGTATTTTCTCGACAGTGACAAAAGCTATCGTTGTGAGATCATCCTGGGAGTGGAAACTACCACCCAAGACCTGTACGGGGATGTCCTGTCCCAAAATCAGGTTTCCCGGGAACAGTTGGAACGGTTTCCTCATGTCCTGCGGGAGTTTTTGGGGGAGCAGCTTCAGGTTCCCCCCATGGTGTCTGCCGTGCGCTGGCAGGGAAAAAGGTTGTATGACCTCGCCCGGGAGGGGACCAAGGTTGCCGTTCCCCCCAGGCGGGTCCGCATAGCTGAGATCACGTTGCTGGAAGTACAATTTGCAGAGCCCCCGTATAGGGCACTTTTTGATGTAACCTGTTCTAAAGGCACCTACATCCGCACCCTCTGTCACGATCTGGGGCGGAAGCTGGGGTGCGGGGCGAGCCTGTCTTTTCTGGTGCGCACCAGGACAGGCCCGTTCAAATTGGAAGAGGCAAGAACGTTGGAAGAAATACAGGCCGGCTGGGAAAAGGGGGACAAAAGTTTCTTGGTCCCTTTGACCGGGTTGCTGCCCTTTCCCAGGCAACGGATTGGGGCAGACCTGGTTACTGCCGTCCGGCAGGGAAAACGGATTCCATGGGATGCCGTAAGCGGGGAGTCAATTTCGCCCCGCCAGCTGGTACAATTAGAAGATGCAGCCGGATTGGTTGCCGTGGCCCAAGTAGTCTACCATCAACAGCGAGCTTTTTTACAACCCAGGAAAGTCATTAGATGATGAGGTAGTCACCAATGGAGATTCTTCGTGCTTTACCGGATACGCCTATATTAGACAGAACTGTTATTGCACTGGGGAATTTTGACGGAGTGCACCGGGGGCATCAGGCATTGATCGCCCGGACGGTGCAGCTGGCGCGGGAAATACAGGGACAAAGCGTAGTGTTGACTTTTGATCCTCATCCCCTGCAGCTTTTGAGACCGGAAGAACCGGTCAAACTTATTCTTACTACGGAACGTAAAAGCAAGAGAATAGCCCAGTTGGGCGCTGATATACTATTATTACTCCCGTTTACACGGGAGCTTGCTTTAACGGCGCCGGATGATTTCGGGACCATGATTTTTCAGGCCCTAAGGCCGGCGGTCATCGTCGTCGGTTTTAATTACA